>CAYUDR010000001.1:0-15651 GCA_964443705.1 uncultured Planctomycetia bacterium
CAAGTTGATTTCGTATGGAAAAACGCGCCAGCAGGCGATTGCTGTCATGAGGAGGGCTTTGGATGAATTGGTTATTGAGCCCATTAAAACCACGGCTAATCTTTATAAGAAAATATTAGAACATCCGCAATTTTTGCGGGGACAATATACTACCGATTTTATAAATTCTTTGATCAAAAAAGGGTGAGGAGCCAAATGCAAGCCAGCCAGAAAAATAAGTCAGACTTGGGTGCTATACGAATTCACAATGAAGTAGTAGCTGCCATTGTAGTCTCGGCTGTCTTGGAAGTAGAAGGTGTTGTTGGCATGAGGAGTGGATTGACCCAGGAGCTTGCCCAGCTATTTGGTAAGAAGGAATTTGAAAAGGGTGTCAAGATTAATATAGAAGAAAATAAAACTAAACTGGATGTTTCTATAATAGTAAAATATGGCTGTAACATACCCAAAGTTGCCAGGGAAGTTCAGATAAAAACTAAAGAAGCCGTCGAGAAAATGACCGGCTTATCTGTTTTGGAAATCAATGTCGGCATTTGCAGAATTAAGTTAAATGAATCCCGGACTTCCGAAGCCAAACAGACGTGAGAAATAGGAATTTTTTTAAAAAAATTAGTTTGTTTAATTTTAATATATTCGCTCTCTGCCGGAGGCTGCCTTTGAGAAGAAAGCGGGAGATGGATGTCACCATTGAAGGAGGAAAAAAATGAAAATTTTTAATGCTTTGGTTCTTAGTTTCTACACTCTATTGATATTACTGCTGGGTGCTACTCTTGTATCTATTTCTTTAGGAGTTATAACTGAAGGTAATATAGGCCAAATTGTCTCCTTATGCTATAACGACGCCAATTTGAGGTTGGGATTGGGAATCGGCGGCCTTTTGTTTATCATTATTGGTTTAGGCGTGGTGCAATTGGCTATCAATAGAGTTTACCGAGAAAAAACTATTTCCTTTGAGAATCCGGATGGCCAGATAACCATTTCTCTTGCAGCTATTGAAGATTTTATAAGACGCCTATTTCGCACCAATGCTGATATTAAAGAATTAAGGCCACAGTGCATGGTAGGCAAAAAAGGCATTGAGATATCAAACAAAGTTGCGCTTTGGAGTGACACCAAAATTCCGGAAGTGACAGAAAAAATTCAATCAGTTATAAAGTCAAGGCTTCAGCAAATATTGGGCACAGAAGAAGCAATTACAGTTAAAGTTAATGTAGTTAAAATTGCAGCCAAGGAGATTCGTAGGCCCAGAACGAAAGAAGAACCGGAAGAAACCGAAATGGAGGCGCCTTATCAATATAGAGATTAAAAATTGCTTAAAGTTCTCAAAGAGGAATGGTAGAGTTATCAATTTAATAACATAAGAACTGGTTATGGTTTCAATAAGAAGGAGATTATTGTGAAGAAATTCGGAATTTTGACAGGTGGCGGAGATTGTCCTGGGCTTAATCCTGTCATACGTGCTGTAGTCAGAAAGGCTTTTAACGAAGGCGCCAAAGTGATTGGCGTCAAAAATGGCTGGGAGGGAATGATTAAGGGTTTAACTATGCCTCTTAATCTTCAAAGCGTGTCCGGTATTTTACCAAAAGGGGGAACAATTCTCGGAACCTCAAGAACCAATCCATATAAAAATCCAAAAGATATAAAAAAAATCAAAGAAAATTTCAAAAAATTAAAACTGGATGCCTTAATCACTGTGGGAGGTGAAGATACGTTAGGAGTAGCAAATAAATTATTTAAAGAGGGATTAAATATAGTCGGAGTTCCCAAAACCATCGATAATGACCTTTCTGAAACCGATTATACTTTTGGATTTGATACAGCCATAAACACTGCTACCGAGTGCATCGACCGTCTTCACACCACAGCAGAGAGTCATCATAGAGTAATGGTGGTTGAGGTAATGGGTCGTCACGCCGGCTGGATAGCCACTGAGAGCGGTATGGCTGGCGGGGCAGATGTAATTCTAATTCCAGAAATACCAATTGACATAAATGGCGTTTGCAATGTCTTAAAAAAAAGATGCGCAAGAGGTAAAGATTTTTCAATTGTAGTGGCAGCCGAGGGCTCTAAGTTTAAAAAAGGCGACTTTATTGTTAAACAAACCAAGAAAGATGCTTTTGGCCATGAATTACTCGGCGGCATAGGCCATCGCTTGGCAGAGATTATTGGCAAACGCACTGGTTTTGAAACCAGAGTAACTGTTCTCGGCCATATTCTAAGAGGGGGTTCTCCGTCTGCCTTTGATAGAGTTCTGGGAACGCGTTTTGGTGTAGCAGCAGTGGAGCTGGCCTTGGGAGGTGACTTTGGATTTATGACGGCACTTAAAGGCAATAAGATTGTAAAAGTTTCTATCGAAAAGGCCGTCAGCCGCCTTAAAACCATAGATTTGGGGTTATATGACATTGCCAAAGAATTTTTCGGTTAATCAAATAGGTAAACAAATAAAGAAAATCTTAGAAGATAGCATCTGTGTTAAAGAAAAGATTATCACCTCGAACCTGCCTTCGCTTTCTCAAATTGCCCTGGTTTTAATCGAGTGCCTGAAAAAGGGGGGTAAGATTATTATTTTTGGCAACGGGGGTTCAGCCGCTGATAGTTTGCACATCGCAGCTGAACTGGTTGGCAGATTTGAAAAAGAAAGAACGCCATTGCCTGCTATTGCTTTAACGTCTAATATTTCAAACTTAACTGCTCTGGCTAACGATTATGGATATCAAAGCGTGTTCTCCAGACAACTGGCAGCCATAGCGCAAAAGCAGGATGTGGCCTGGGGAATTTCTACCAGCGGGAACTCAGAAAATGTAATTGGTGCCTTGAGTATTGCAAAGAAATCGGGGCTCTTGACAGTTGCCTTCACCGGAGGCGATGGAGGGAAGTTGAAAAAGGCCGCTGATTTAACTTTCATTGTGCCTTCTTTTAATACCGCCAGAATACAGGAAGCTCATATGACGGCAGCACACGCACTTTGTAAATTAATAGAAGAATCCCTTTTTAATGATTAAGAAAAATATTAAAATAACGGCTCTTGCCAGGGAAATCAAACGCCTGCGAAAGAAAAGAAAAAGAATAGTTTTTACTAACGGCTGTTTTGACATCTTACACGCCGGTCACATCCATTATTTAGAAAAAGCAAAATCCCTTGGCGATATTTTAGTAGTTGGATTAAATAGTGATAATTCAGTAAGAAAAATAAAAGGCGCAGGAAGGCCCCTAATCGGGGAAAAAGACAGGGCTTATGTTTTGGCAGCGCTGGAAATAGTTGATTTTGTGGTTATATTTGGCGAAGAGACGCCGCTAAGAATAATAAAAACCATTAAACCGGATGTTTTGGTTAAGGGTGCTGATTGGAGAGCAGAAGATATAATAGGAAGAAATTTTGTAAGTTCTTATGGTGGGCAAACAAAGAGAATTTTTTTTAAAAAAGGTTATTCTACGAGCAAAATCATTTCTTTGATAAAAAAGAAATTTAGATGAATTTTCCGCCGAAGGTTTATTTGGAAAAATTGGAACAAATGGCGCACAAACCTGATTTGATAGAATTAAAATCAAAACTCAAAATTAAAAGAAAAGAAGGCGAAGCAAGAAAAAAAATTACGAGGATCATTGATGTCAATCTCAACCGCATTAAGGAAGCATTGAGAGTATGCGAGGAGATAGCGCGCTTTGTTATTGAAGACCCAAAACTTTCGATGTCCTACAAAAGGCTGAGACATAGAATAACTCAAATTTCCTCTACTCTAAATCTGGATTTAAAAACTCTTCTTAATTCCAGAGACACAAGGACAGATGTTGGCAAAAGGAACATTGTCTCAGAAATCAGGAGGGATGGTATTAAAGATATTTTTTTTGCCAATATGCAGCGTTTAAAAGAGTCTGTTCGAGTTTTGGAAGAATTTTCAAAAATTATAAATAAGGCCGCAGCTGTAAAATTTAAAACTTTAAGGTTTAAAATTTATGCATTGGAGAAAAAAACTTCTAAGATCCTGTTATCTTTACATAATAGTTAAAGCAAATGTCGAGAAAGCCAGAAAGATGGTCTCGAGCGGAATTCATATATTGCAGTTGAGAGACAAAAGGGTTAGCGACAGAAAATTATTTGAAATTGGGAGAGAAATAGCTTCTTTTTGCAGAAAAAAGAAAGTTTTTTTTATTGTTAACGACCGCATTGATATAGCCATTGCCAGTAGAGCTGACGGAGTGCATTTAGGGCAGAGCGATTTATCTCTTTATGAGGCGAGAAAGATTGCCCCCCGAAATTTTTTAATCGGCATTTCAACTCATTCTGTAAAAGAAGCCCTGAAGGCACAAAAAGAGGGTGCAGATTATATTAGTTTTGGTCCGGTTTTTGCCACCAGAACCAAACCACTCCTTTCGCCCATAGGCACAGAAAAAATAGCCCTTTTAGACAAGAAGATAAAAATCCCCTGTTTTATTATTGGTAACGTAAACCTTAAAAATTTAAAACTGTTGAAAGATAGAGGGGCACAGAGAATAGCCATGCATTCTTCCGTTTATAAATTAAAAAATCCCAGGCAGAAAATTTTATCTTTCAGGAAAGAGATTTCTTTATGAAAAATATAACTCAATTAACTATAGCCAGAAGAAAAAAGATAAGCCCGCTTATGAGAAAAGTGGCGCGATGCGAAGGAGTAGAAGCTGAATTTATAAGAAGGGGCCTTGCGGCTGGAGAAATTGTTATCCCATCCAATCGCTTAAAGATTCTGAAGAAGCCTTCTGCTATCGGCAGGGGCCTGCGGACAAAGGTAAACGCCAATATAGGAACCTCTATCAGCCATGTAAACTTAAAGAAGGAAATTTTGAAACTCAAAACCGCCTGTAATTGCGGGGCAGATACTGTAATGGATTTGAGCACAGGCGGAGACCTAACTAAAATAAGACACGCTTTAATTAGATGTTGTGGCGTGCCTTTTGGCACCGTGCCTATATATGAGGCGGCTATAAGAGTTGCCAGGTACAAGAAAGCAATTACAAGGATGACTATCGATGATGTTTTAGATGTTATCCGCTTGCAGGCCGAAGATGGTGTCGATTTTATGACTATTCATGCCGGTTTAACACTCAGGGCACTTGAAAACCTTAAAGGACAGAAAAGAATTTTGGATATTGTCAGCAGGGGCGGGGCATTTTTGGTAACCTGGATGGTAAGCAATAAAAAAGAAAATTTTCTCTATGAATATTTTGATGAGATTCTTGAAATTGCACGTAGATACGATGTTACTTTAAGTTTAGGAGATGGCTTGAGGCCGGGTTCACTTTCAGATAGTACTGACCGCGCCCAGATTGAAGAGTTGATAGTGTTAGGAGAATTGGCTGCCAGAGCCAGAAAAAAAGAGGTTCAGGTCATTATAGAAGGACCGGGCCATATGCGCATGGATGAGATAGAAGCCAATGTCATTTTAGAAAAGAAGCTTTGCCATAATGCACCCTTTTATGTTCTGGGGCCGCTGGTAACAGATATAGCGAGTGGTTATGATCACATTGCCGGGGCCATAGGCGGAGCCATAGCTGCTGCTTACGGAGCAGATTTTTTGTGTTATGTAACTCGCTCGGAACACCTGCGTCTTCCCGATGCAGAAGATGTCAAAGAAGGCGTTATAGCCAGTCGCATTGCTGCCCACGCGGCTGATATAGTCAAGTCAGTTAAGAATGCCGCTGCTATTGACAGGGAAATGTCAAAAGCACGAAAAGAACGCAACTGGAAAAAACAAATTTCTTTAAGTATTGACAGTAAAAAGGCTTATGATTTAAGAAAATCATCAAAACCTGATATTTATGATGTGTGCACTATGTGTGGTAAATATTGTGCCATTAAACTTGTGGATAAATTTTTAAAATGAGTATTTTGGTAGTGGGTTCAGTAGCTCTTGATTCCGTTAAGACGCCTTTTGGTGAAGTTCGCGATGCCCTGGGTGGCTCGGCTGTTTATTTTTCGCTTGGCGCAAGTTATTTTTCTAAAGTTTACCTGGTAGGGGTGGTGGGCAAAGATTTTCCTCGTCGCTATATTAAATTATTGCAGGATAAAGGAGTAGACACAGAAGGATTAAAAATAGAAAAGGGCCGGACTTTTAGGTGGAGTGGTGAATATGAGTATGATTTAAATAACCGTCATACTCACTTTACGCATTTGAATGTATTTAAAAATTTCTTACCCCAGCTGCCACAGAAATATAAAAGATGTAAATTTGTCTTTCTGGGCAATATAGACCCGACTTTGCAAAACAAGGTGCTCACCCAGATTAAAAAGCCTGAGTTGGTTGCCTGTGATTCTATGGATTATTGGATTAAAACTAAAAGGCGCTCATTATTATCTGTGCTTAAGAAAGTTGACATTTTTATTATAAATGATTCCGAAGCCAGGCAATTGACAGGAGAAGCTAATTTGGTTAAAGCTGCCAAACAAATATATTCTTTTGGTCCCAGAATTATTATTATAAAGCGTGGTGAATACGGAGCCCTGATGTATTTTAAGGGGGCGTTTTTCTGGGCACCAGCTTATCTGCTTGATTTAGTTTATGATCCTACCGGTTCAGGTGATGCCTTTGCCGGTGGTTTTTTAGGTTATCTTTCCACCTGCAATAAGGTTAAGATGAGTTCTTTGAGAAAAGCCATAATTTACGCCAGCGTCATAGCTTCTTTTAATGTCCAGGATTTTAGCGTCAATAAATTAAAGAGGCTCTCTCTCAAAAAGATAAAAGATAGATACCAGGAATTTGTAAAGTTAACAAAATTTTAAAAGAGTAAGCCTTCAGCCCTGCCCGCCTTAGGCGGGCAGGGCTGGCGGAACTGATAACCGAAGACTTAAAAAAGGCGGACGTGATTCAATGGTAGAATGAGAGCTTCCCAAGCTCTATGCGGGGGTTCGATTCCCCTCGTCCGCTCCAAACTGTTGACTCTTAGCTCACCCCGCGTCAGGCAAGGCAAGCGGAGAGGCAGGAATTACCAATTAATTAATGCATAAACGTTTTTTTTGTCTTTTAATTATTTTATTAGTTTTATCAGGTTGTGCTAAACGTACCCCCATTGCACCACCGCCTTCTAAAGGCATTTATCATCGAGTAAAAAAGGGTCAGACCCTCTGGAGGATATCTAAAACTTACAATATAGATATAGCTACTCTAGTTAGAATCAATCAACTTCCAAACCCTTCGGTGATTTCCACAGGACAGCTTCTTTTCATCCCTGGAGTTACCAAAGAAAAGAAAGTTTCTAAATCCGTTACCCGTCCCAGCCGCCAGGGGTTTATCTGGCCTGTGCAGGGAAAAGTTATTTCATTTTATGGAATGAAATCAAAAGGTGCAATCTCAAAAGGAATTAATATTTTGGCTAAAGAGGGGAGTGCAGTAAAGGCCGTTAAGGATGGAAAGGTGAGTTTTGTGGACGAGAAAGTGAAAGGCAAGGGAAAAGTTGTAATTATAGACCACCTTGATGGCTACATGACTCTTTATGCTCACAATTCGCAAGTGTTGGTAAGCCCGGGAGAAGCAGTTAAGCAGGGTCAGGTCATTGCCAGGGTAGGTGAAACCGGTAGAGCGGATAGGCCTCAGTTATATTTTGAAGTAAGAAAAGACCGTTCTGCTAAAAACCCCTTTTATTATTTACCTTAAAATGTTTTTTAGAAATTTTTTTAAACCACTAAAAACACTTAAAAATACTCAAGTTTTATTTTTCAAAGTCAAATGTTCTATTTGCGGTGAAGTTATTAAGGTGAGGGTAAATACACTGACCGATCTTGAAAGCATGTATGCCGGCTCCGAGATAGAAGGTGTTGCCTTTAGATTAAGAAAAGAGATTCTTGGAAAAAGTTGCCAGAAACTGATGATGCTAAAAGTAGATTTCGATAGAGATAAAAAAATTATATCTGCAGAAATTGAAGGCGGGGCGTTACTTTAAAAAAGAAAAACCGGGTCATAAGGCTAATAATTGTGCGCTTAAAAAAAAATATAACCAGAGTCGGTGTAATTTCCGACACTCATATACCCACACATTCTCCTTCTCTTCCACGGCCGCTTCTTGATGGGCTAAAAACGGTCGATTTAATTTTACATGCTGGTGATTTTATAACCTTAAATACTTTAAGGGAACTTGAGAAAATAGCTCCGGTTTACGCTGTTAGCGGCAACATGGATGGTTATGAGATAAAGAGAACATTACCTGCAAAAAGAGAGATCAAAATCTCCCGTTTTAAAATTGGCATCATTCATGGTTATGGCAGGTCGAGCGATTTGCCTTTACGTATGAGAAAAGAATTTGAGGGCGTGGATGTTATAGTTTTTGGCCATTCTCATAAGCCATTTAACCAAATTATCAACGGCATTTTGATGTTTAATCCCGGCAGCCCCACTGACAAAATTTTTACTAATACCAACTCTTTTGGGATATTAGAACTCAATAAAAAAATTAGAGCCGAACACATCGAAATCTAAAAAGTTCTCTAAATTACTAAAGAAACCATGTTTTTGTTATTTTTGTGGATACAGTTTTTTATCTGCGCCGGTTTAATTTTTATCTGTGGAGAAAAAATAGCGCTTTGCGCAGATAAAATCGCCAAGAGGCTATCTATTTCAGTTGGACTGGTTGGGTTCATTTTTCTGGCTATAGTAACCTCTTTGCCTGAATTTATTACCGGCATAGCTTCAGTTACGATAGTGGACGCTCCTGATTTTGCGGTCGGCGATGCCTTTGGTTCAATGTTCTTTAATCTTTTAATTATTGGGATGCTGGAATTTCAACTCCAGCAATCAAAGAAGACCGGCTTACCCATTTTATCAAGCGTTGAAAAAACGAATATCTTTATAATTTTAGCCACTAATTTCATGCTGCTTATTTGCGCCGCTTCCATTTTCTTAAGAAAGAAATACGGCTTCACTTTTGGTTTTTTTAATATCGGCTATGAGTCATTCGTCTTAATTTTCCTTTGTGTTTTTTTCTCAAAGAAAATTTTTACTTCGCAAAAACCTCTCTGTAAGGATACGGCTATAGAGAAAAACGAAGACTCAAAAAAAGATTACCTATGGCTTAAATTTGCAGTGGCGGCAGGAGTAATTGTTATATCCGGTTTCTGGCTGGCTAATGTCGGAGAAAAAATTGTAAGTTTGACCGGTTGGAGTAAGACAATTTTTGGGACTATATTTCTGGCCATAGCCACTTCTCTGCCTGAGGTTTTTGTGGCAGGGGCCGTTCTTAAATGGGGGATAAAAAAAGGCCGGCCTGTGGACGGTATTAACATGGCTGTAGGTAATGTGCTTGGCAGCAATTTCTTTGATGTAATGATTATTCCTATATGCGACATTTTTTATAGAAAAGGCGAGATTTTTTCTCATGTTGCAAAAGGTAATAATTTGACTATCTCACTTGTATTTATTTTTGGTAGTTTAATGGCTTGGGGAATAAAGGCAAGAAACAAAAAAATCTTCTGGCGCCTTGGATTGGAAATTGCCCTGATGTTAATTTTAGCGGCATTGGCAGGATTATTTTTTATCTTAAAAAGATAGGAAGGATTTGATTATGGATAGAATATGGTCTCCATGGAGAAGCAGCTATGTGCAACTGAAAAAAAAGAAAGGATGTATTTTTTGCCAGGCTTTTAAAAGTAAGCAGGATAAAAAAAATTATCTCATATACAGGGACAAAAAGTCTTTTGTTATAATGAATATTTTTCCTTACAATAACGGACATTTGATGGTGGTTCCCAGGAGACACATAGCTGAATTTTCTAATTTAACAGATGAGGAAAGCTTAAGCTGTTTGCGTCTTATTAGAAAGAGTTGTAAAGTTTTAAAAAGAGTTCTTAAGCCTCACGCCTTTAATATAGGTTTAAATTTGGGCAAAGATGCCGGTGCGGGTTTTGCCAGGCACCTGCATTTTCATATAGTTCCCAGATGGCGCGGAGATACCAATTGCATGCCGGTGATTTCAAATACCAAAATTATACCCCAATCCTTAGATGAACTTTATCTGAGGCTAAAGAAAGAATTTGAAAAAAAATAGGATTCCCAATTAAGGGCTTAGGATGTTTCCTAACTACCAATTACTTAATTAACTACTTAATATAAAATGAAACATGCTGATTTTGTACACTTACATACCCATACCCAATATAGCCTATTAGACGGCGCCTGTAAATTGAAAGATTTGGTTAATATGGCGCATGATTTCAAAATGCCCGCCTTAGCTATTACCGACCATGGAAACATGTTTGGGGCAATTGAATTTTACTGCCTGGCCCGGGATAGGGGAATAAAACCAATTATAGGCGCTGAACTCTATATAGCACCAGCCAGCAGGTTCGAAAAATCCGCTCGTGGTATTAGTGAGACAGCTTACCATATTCTCCTTTTAGCTAAAGATGAAGATGGTTACCGGAATTTAATAAAGTTGGTTTCCTTTGGGTATCTGGAGGGATTTTATTACAGGCCGAGAATAGATAAAGAAATTTTATCTCAATATTCAAAAGGTTTAATCGGTCTATCAGCCTGCATTAAAGGTGAGATAGCATCTTCTATTTTGAAAGGGAAAAAAGATTATGCCAGAGAAGTGGCAGGCCAGATGCAGGAGATATTTGGCAGAGATAATTTTTATTTTGAATTGCAGGATAATTTTATAACACAACAGAGAAAGGTAAATAGAGAATTGCTGACCCTTTCCAAAGAATTATCGATACCGGTAGTGGCCACTAACGACATTCATTATTTACGAAAAGAAGATTCTAGTGCGCATGAAGCACTTTTGTGTCTTCAGACCCAGACCACACTTGATGATGAAAATAGATTCAAATTCCAGACGGAAGAATTTTATTTTAAAAGCCCCGAGGAAATGGCGAAATTGTTCAGTGAGATTCCGCAGGCCATTAGAAACACTATAGCTATAGCTGAAAAGTGTAACCTTGAATTTCGTTTTGATGAGGTTCACTTGCCAAAATATGAACTGCCCCAGGGAATAGATGAAAATATTTTTTTGAAAAAACTTTGCGATGAAGGTATTAAAAAACGCTACGGCGGTTATAATGAGCAGATAAAAAACAGATTGGAGCATGAGTTAAAAGTAATTGAGAATGCAGGTTTTACCAGTTATTTTTTGCTGGTCTGGGATTTTGTAAAATTTGCCAGGGAGAAAGAGATACCGGTTGGTCCGGGGAGAGGTTCGGCTGCAGGCAGTTTGGTAAGCTACATACTTGGTATAACTGACATCGACCCTATAAAATATAACTTGATTTTTGAAAGGTTTCTTAATCCCGAAAGAATAAGTTTGCCCGACATAGATATCGATTTTTGTTATGAAAGACGTGATGAAGTCATTAATTATGTTACTAAAAAGTACGGTAGCGATAAGGTAGCACAGATTATCACATTTGGAACTATGGCCGCCAGAGCAGTTCTTAGAGATGTAGGCCGGGTTATGAGTATGAGTTATGGTGAGGTGGATAAGATCGCCAAACTTATACCTTCAGACCTCCACATGACTTTAAAGAAGGCCCTTCAATTAGAACCCCAGCTTAGGGCTCTATATGACGAGAATCCACAGATCAAGAATCTTATTGATACCTCGCAAACTTTAGAGGGCTTAACCAGGCATGCCTCGACTCATGCGGGGGGCGTGGTTATCAGTAAAGACCCCCTAACTAATTATATACCTTTATTTAAAACCAGCGATGACCAGATAATCACCGGTTTTTCTATGGACTCTTTAAAAAAAATCGGTCTCATAAAAATGGATTTTCTGGGTTTGCGGACATTAACGGTTATGCATGAAGCAGTGAAAATTATCAAAAGAACTCAAGGTAAAATGGTGAATATTTCCAATATTCCACTTGATAATAAAAAGACATTTGAGATGTTGAGCCGGGCTGAAAGTTTGGGTGTTTTTCAGCTTGAAAGTTTGGGTATGCGTGATTTACTCAGAAAGTTAAAACCTGAGGCGTTTGATGATATTGTGGCTTTACTGTCTCTCTTTCGCCCGGGGCCCTTAGGCAGTGGCTTGGTGGATGAGTTTATTAAACGTAAACACGGGCAGGTACCCATAAGATATGTTCATCCAAAATTAAAGCCTATTCTTGAAGATACTTACGGAGTAATTTTGTATCAGGACCAGATAATGGTTATCAGCAGGGAACTGGCAGGATTTTCTTTTGCTCAGGCGGATATATTGATGAGGGCCATTGGCAAAAAACAACCCGAGGTTATGGATCAGTTAAGGGAAGACTTTTTAAAGGGTGCTGTTGGTAAAGGTGTTAGTCCCAAAATCGCAGAAGAGATTTTTGTCTTAATGTCTCATTTTACCGGTTATGGATTTAATAAATCGCATGGCACCGCTTATGCTATGATTGCTTGCCAGACAGCATATCTTAAGGCCAATTATCCCATTGAGTTTATGACTGCTTTACTTAGCAGTGAAAAAGATAATACTGATAAAATTGCCCAGTATATTGAGGAAACTAAGAAAATGGGCATCAAAGTCCTGGCGCCAGATGTAAACGAGAGTCTCGCCAGGTTTACTGTTGTAGGAGATTCTATAAGGTTTGGGTTGTCTGCTGTAAAGAATGTTGGCCAGGCAGCTATAGATTCAATTGTCAAGATTCGGCAAGTTAAGGGCAAATTCTCTTCTTTTTATGATTTTTGTGAAAAAAGCGATTCGCGCTCAGTCAATCGAAAAGTAATAGAAAGCCTGATTAAGTGTGGAGCTTTCGATAATTTCCGTTTCCACCGCTCTCAATTAATAGCTTCTTTAGATAATGTGCTTGAAGTAGCTGATTCCATTGCCAAAGACCGGCAGAGAGGACAATTATCTTTTTTTGATAACATCAAGAATCGCAAGGGGTTTGCGAGGAATTTTTATGAGATGCCGCAAATAGAAGAATGGTCGGAGAGTCAACGTTTAACTTATGAGAAGGAAATGATTGGTTTTTATATAACAGGACATCCTCTTGCACGTCATCAAAAGATACTGAAGACTTATAGCAACGTTTCTACCGTCAATTTAGGCGAATTTAACAATGGAAAACAGGTTATTTTAGGTGGTATACTCTCAGGAGTTAGAAATACAGTTACTAAAAAAAAAGGCGAGCGAATGGCAATACTCAAGTTAGAAGATTTGAATGGAGATATCGAAGTCCTTGTATTTCCTAAAGTTTATACAAAAAATACTTCTTTTATTAAAAAAGATAAAATTGTTTTTATAACGGGAAGATTGGATTTACGAGAAAAACTACCTAAAATTATCGCTTCGGAAATAGTGCCAATTGAGAATGCCAATGAAAAATTTGCAGGTGGGATTATTATTAACTTAGTTACTTCCGGTTTAAAAGAGGATAGTCTAAATGAATTGCGGGAAGTGTTGGAAAAAAGTCCCGGCCGGATACCTGTCTTTTTAAACTTAAGCACTCCTGAGGGTAGGAAGATTAAGATAAAACTGAATTCCACCATTAAAGTGAGAATAAAGCAGAAATTAATTGCCAAACTAAAGGAAATGTACGGTGAGGATGCGGTTGATTTTAAAGTTTCACTTGACAATCCTAATAGTTTATGATATTATTACTTATGACATTTTAGAAACTTACAACAAATTTGAAATTTATCTAAATGAGGAAGCGGGAGGTGTCTGATGACAAAAAAGGACATTGTCCTTAAAATTGCAGAAGAAACCGGAATTAAGCAAATTGATGTAAAAATGGTGGTTCAGAAGACGCTTGATAAGATAATTGAATCTTTGGCGCAGGGAGAAAAGGTTGAATTACGAAATTTCGGTGTTTTTAAAGTAAAATCTCGTAAGGGAAGAACAGGTAGAAATCCACGCACCGGAGAAGTAGTTCCGGTTCCTCCTAAAAAAGTTGGGATTTTTAAACCTGGACTTATAATGAAAAGAAAGATAATCTAAGATATAAGACTTCCTTTTTAAACAAGAGCTCTTAATTTTAGTTATTTGAAAAGAATATGGGCATTTTATGTGTTGACCTAAGCCCCAATAAAAAGATTTTATTGGGGCATTTTTGCTAGGCGCTTCTAATGATGACGTTAAATTCTTTAAAAGGAACGAAGGATATATTCTGGCCTGAGATAGAAATCTGGCGGCATTTAGAGGATATTTCAAGGCAAATTTTCAATATTTATTCTTATCGTGAAATAAGAACCCCAATAATTGAATATACCTCTCTTTTTGCTCGCAGTATCGGTAAATCCACAGATATCATCCAGAAAGAAATGTATTCTTTTAAAGACAAAGGACAGAGGCAAATTTGTTTGAGGCCAGAGGAAACAGCTTCGGTTGTAAGGTCCTACATTCAACATGGGGCATTAAGGCGCAGGAAGGTCGAGAAACTTTTTTATATAGGGCCGATGTTTAGAAGCGAAAGGCCTCAGGCCGGCCGGATGAGACAATTTCATCAAATAGGCGTGGAGTCCATTGGTTCAAGGAGTCCACTTATGGATGCAGAGATTATGCTTCTTTTGAATGAAATTTTAAGCAAAAGCAAAGTAAAAAACTATACCTTTAAAATAAACAATCTCGGTTGTGATAAATGCCAGCCTTGTTACAAAAATATTTTGAAAAAAACTATCAAGCCCCATCTTGGTAAGTTATGTTCAGATTGCAAAAAACGCTATAATCTAAATGTCTTAAGAATATTGGATTGTAAAAACGAAAGTTGCACTAAGATAATATCTAATCTACCTATCATGGCAGATTATTTGTGTCCTGATTGCAAGCAGCACTTTGAAAAATTGAGGAAATTAATCGGTAAATTTAAAATACCAAGTGAAATAGATACGCATCTTGTCAGGGGATTAGATTATTATACGGGGGCAACTTTTGAAGTTGTGGCCAAAAATTTAGGAGCTAAAGACGCTGTCGCCGCCGGTGGCCGATATGATAAACTGGTAGAAGAATTGGGTGGTTTTGCCACTGCTGCCTGTGGTTTTGCTATTGGGATAGAGCGTTTAATTAGCAGTATTGACCAGAAAGATAAAGATGACTTAGCAGGAGAACGAAGAAAAAGTTTGTTTATATATGTAGTTTGTCTGGACGAAAAAACACGTTTGGAGGGCTTTGAAATATTGTCTGAATTGAGGAAGAATAATATTTGTGCCGAGATGGATTATTCGGGAGCCCAGTGCCCTTCTTTAAAGTCGCAGATGCGTCAGGCAAATAATTTAGGTGCAAAGTACGTAATAATTATTGGCGAAGATGAGATCAGGGAAAAGGTTTTAACAATTAAAAATATGGAAAGCGGAAAGCAAGAAAAAATAGCTCAAGATAAACTCGTGCATTTCTTTAATAAAACCGTTATAAAAAAATGACAGAAGTTTTTTTCCGAGATGAAAAGAAATTTTTAGCCACTTACGCTTTTAAAAGTTCTGAGTCTATGGGGCGCCAATATACCGAGAAGAAGCATCCGTATAGAAATATTTTTCAGCGCGATAAAGATAGAATTATTTATTCAACAGCTTTCAGGCGCCTGCAGTATAAAACCCAGGTTTTTGTAAATCACGAGGGAGACCATTGTCGCACGAGATTAACGCATACCCTGGAAGTTCTCCAGATAGCCAGAACAATAGCCCGTGCTCTTGGTTTAAATGAGGATTTGGTAGAAGCCATTGCTCTGGCACATGATATAGGCCACACCCCATTTGGTCATTCGGGAGA
>CAYUDR010000001.1:15661-30187 GCA_964443705.1 uncultured Planctomycetia bacterium
AAAAGCGCTTAATGATTTGATGAAGAATTATGGCGGTTTTGAGCATAATCGCCACGGGCTAAGAGTGGTTGATGAACTGGAAAAGCGCTATCCTCACTTCAAAGGATTAAATTTGACCTGGGAGGTTAGGGAGGGGATAATTAAACATACCACTGCATATGATAAGCCGGAATTAAGCGGGTTTGAACCAGATAAGAATCCTACTCTTGAGGCACAGGTAGTTAATGCGGCAGATGAGATAGCTTATGATAATCATGACTTAGATGATGGGTTAGCCGCTCATTTAATACGGGAACAGGACCTTTGCAAACTCAAATTGTGGCAGGAAGCTAAAAATATGTGCTCTGAAATTGAAGCATCTTGTAAAATAATAAGATATCAAACCGTAAGGCAGTTAATAAATTTACAGGTTACAGATTTAATTCACCACTCTTTAAAATCTCTTAAAAACATAAGCTCTTCTGGGCAAGCGAGGGGAACGAAGAAATTTTTAATTTCTTTCAGCAAAGAAATGAAGAAATTACGTCTTCCTCTCAAGCCATTTTTATTTGATAATCTTTATAATCATTATCGGGTAGTCAGGATGTCAGATAAAGCTTATAGATTTATAGTCGCAATTTTTGAAGTTTATCGCAATAAACCCGAACAACTGCCTGTAGGCGCGAGAGAAAAACTAAAAGGGGAAACACCTCATAGAATAATTTGTGATTACATAGCTGGCATGACCGATCGTTTTGCGTTAGATGAATATAAAAAATTGTTTGAGCCATATGAAAGGGTTTAGGAATTGAGAGAACAAGCTTTAGAAAGTGATTTTTTAAAGAAATTTTTAAGTGATCCCTTCTGGCGGGAACTAAAGACAGAATTTGATTATTTGCTTGGAAATCCCGTGTGGTTGAATATAGAGAAGTTGAATAAGAATACAAAAAACCTGCTGGAGAAAGTGCCTGGCCTTGGCGAAGACTGTGTTAATAAAATATTGGAACTGGTCAAAAAGTCCAGGAAGAGCGGTCAGATTCAAGAAAGTATTTGCTGTGGAAACGAAAAAAGTTTGTGCATTCCCATTTCTATTGAAAATAAAAATTATGGATATTTATGTATTATTAATTTTAAAAAGGATATATCGGTTTCTCTCATTAAACTGCTCGGGAAATGCGTTAAAATGCTTAGCATAAAATCGCAGAAGGATTTAGAACTGCAGCGTTTATATGATACCATTGAACCCAGAACCCTGGCGCTCTCAACTATCCATACGCTTCATCGATTAATGAGTTCCAGTTTAAACTTAGATGAATTATTACCACGCATAGCTCGTTTAAGCCTGCAGGTTTTAGGTGCAACTGTTTGTGTAATATATCTTTATGACAAGAAGAAAAAAGCTCTTTCGTCAAAAGTCAATATCAATTTAAAAAATATAGATTACAAAAAAATGGAAAACCAGGTTTGGAAAAAGACAGCCGGTAAAGTTGTCGAATCTCTTACGGCTGTATTAAAAAAAGACTTAATTGTTATTCCGCTTATCGAAAAAGAAGATATATTGGGTGTAATTCTGGTGGCCCAGAAATCTAATAAAAAAGCATTTACTTATTTTGATCAGGATATTCTAACAACTCTTGCAGAACAGGCAGTTATTGTTATAAAAAATGCTCGACTTTCAGAGCAACAGGAACGTTTAACCCTGGGCAGTATAAGGTCTATATCTTCTTTGTTAAAAGTAAGGGAAGATGAGTGGCATTCTCATACATCGGTTTTTAAGAGTATTTTGTCGCTGTTAGCCCAGAAGCTTAGTCTTTCAAAAGAAGAAAATCTTGCTCTTCAAAACGCCGCTTTGTTGTATGGCATAGAAAAAATGGGTATTCCGGAACAAATTTTAAAGAAAAACAAACCGTTGACAAGTAAAGAGATTAGGATTATCAAAGAAGTTCCTTTTAAAACTATTAATATTTTAAAACCACTTCAGTCTTTAGAGCCGGCTATGCCGATTATTTTATATCATCACGAACATTATGACGGAAGAGGTTATCCATCCGGTTTGAAGGGCAGGCAGATTCCTATCGGGGCAAGAATTATGGCTGTGGTGGGTGCCTTTGAGGCCATGATAACTAAGCGTCCCTGGCGCAGGATGCTTACTATAAATCAAGCTCTTTTAGAAATAAAAAGAAATAGTGGCACACAATTTGACCCATTAGTTGTAGAAATTTTTTTAAAAGTTGTAGAAGAAGCCAAAATTAGAAAAAAACTGGAAGGCAGAAAGAAAAACGTAAGTTAATACGAATATTTTTGGCAGTTGGCTGCTTGAATCAAGCTCCGAATTTTAAGAATTTAATTTACAGGGATATATGATGGTTTGTTTTTTGTTAAGCTATGCTTTCATTGAAAGAGGATTCTGGCAGTGGTGAAAAAACTTAAGAAATTAGTATTAGGAATTTTAATAATTTTAGTCGTTTTCTCACTTATTTTAATCAGTCTTCCTTTGCCGCAAGGCATTACAGAGATATTGTTAACGGCAAGATTAAACAATTTTCTGCCTGGATGTAGGGTGGAGCTTGATAAATCGAAATTTTATTTTTTTAGAGGCATTATGGCCGAATCCATCAGGTTTATCAAGGATGGTCAGGTAATTTCGACCTGCGAAAAATTAAAGTTGGAATATGAAATTACCCTGGTACTTACAGGTAGAGGCAAATTGAAATTGACTTCTGGCGCCTTGAATGTAAAAAAGTTTCCAGCGGAATCCGAATTTTTAAATTTTTTGTCTAATATTATTGGTCCTTCTTTTGAAGATGAACTCATTTTTAATAGTTTTTTACTTGAGTCAGATATTAATAAAAACAAACTAATTATGCACTCTTTTAAAGCTACAGGCAAAGATCTAAAGATAGTAGCTGCTGGTGAGATTGAGAAAGGGCGAGGAGTTGATTTTACGGTCGACATTTTTCTTTCCAAGAGAATCACTGAAACGATGCCTGAGGGGACTAAAAAATTTTTATTTGAGCCTCAAAAAGACGGTTTTAGTAAAATTAGATTTGAAATTTACGGTTTACCCAAAGAGCCTTCTTTTAAAATAAAAACTCAGTTTTTGGAGTTGAATGTTGGTTAATTCTTGCCGGAGAAATATCAATAACTTATCCAATGGGGCACGGGTTATATATTTGTCATAAGGACATAATAAGGTGGGCTTACCTGACTCACCACGGCAAGCTTAATTAGGCCCTTCATTAGGCCCTTCCTTTAAAGGAATAGGAAAGGCCTACCCCTTAGGGTTAAGAGGAATTACTAAAGTCTACTTGTGCCCTTAGGGTATCCCTTTGGATTAAAAAACTTTTTTCATATGTTTGCCAGAAAAGAACATAAACAGCTTGAATTTTTTGAGGAACTTACAAAGTCGCCCGCGAAAAGATTTAAACGTTTTAAGTTGCCTTCCGTGGGCGAAGAAAAAATAGTTTTTAAAGTCTCTTATGAAAAAATAGTTTTAGTCAGTATTGTTTTTGTTTTGATTTTGACTTTAGTTTTTTCTCTGGGTGTAGAACGCGGCAAAACTTTGAGGCGTCCTGAAGCAGAAGAGGAAAAGATAAGTGTAGTTGAAGTTTTTCAAAAAAAAGAGAGCCGGCTTAAAGAAGAAAATGTGAATTCCGAGCCTATTGGAAAGACAAAAGAGGCTGGCCTAAAGAGTAAATTTTATACTATACAGGTCGTGGCTTACAAAAATTTAAGCCGGGCACTTAAGGAAAAAAAGGAAATAGAAAAAAGAGGACTCCAGGCCTTTATTTTAAAAGGGAAAAAAAGCTGGATTCCAGTCTGCGTTGGCAGTTTTAGCGACATTTCTTTAGCTAAAAAGCAATTTTTAGTTTTAAGAAAAACTTATAGCGATTGTTTTATTAAAAAAATAAAAAGAGAGGACATTTATAATGAATAGGCGTTATCTTGTGATTATAAGCTTAACAATAATTTTTGTTTTAAGCTTTTTTATAATTACAAAAAGAATTTTCAAGAATTTTAAGGATGAATCTTCTGCCTTGCAGGCATTTGTTGAAAAAAAAGCAGACCCAGTGCGTGAGATATCAGTTCAAAAAGTTAAAAAATTGAAGCAAAATTTGCCAACAACTTCAGAAGAGTTTGCTCTTAAACAAGAGCAGGTAAAGCCTGAAAAAGAAAAGGTAATTTTGAATAAATTTGATTTTCAGGAAGATGAAACAGATGTCTTGAAATTAAACCAGCAAGCTCAGAGGCTTGAGGCAGCCGGTGATTTTGAAGGTGCAATTAAAAAGTATAAAAAAGCTATAAATTTGAACCGTGACCTTGATGTAACTTACAATAACTTAGGCGATCTCTATTACAAAAAAGGCGATTACGCTTTAGCTGTTGAAAATTTCAAAAAGGCCTTAAAGATTAAAAGGCGTGCCGCCTATTATAATAACCTGGGAAATGTCTATTATAAAAAAGGTGAGTATTCTAAAGCCATTTTAAGATATGAAAAGGCGTTAAAAATTGAACCTGAGGCAGCTTATATTTACAATAACTTAGGCGATGCTTATTTAAAAAAGGGGTCCTCGCTTATAGCTATAAAGTATTTAAAGAAGGCTATTTTGCTAAAACCCGATTTTTTCTTAGCTTATAGAAATTTGGCACAAGCTTATGTGCAAAAAGGTAAATCCGGGGAAGCGGAAAAAATATTGCGCCAGGCTATAAAAGATAACCAAAATGAACTTATTTTCTATGTTGAGCTGGCCAATTTATATGAAAGGCAGGAGAAATATGAAGAAGAACTGAATTTATTGAATGAATATTTGATTTTTAATCCAGGCAACGAAATTGTGGAATCAAAAATTAAAATTTTGGAACAGACGGTCTATAGATAACTTACATTATCATTAATTTATTAAAGGAGGTAGGAAAAGAAATGGCTCAACATCCAAGTTTGCGTTCAAGTAGTAAAAGCAAACAACATCGCAGTGTTTTAAAAAGGTTTGAAAAAATAGAGGTCTTAAAAAAGAAAGGGTTATGGAAAGAAGATGAGGATTCAGTTTTTGGCCTGCCAAAAGTAAAGGTGGTTCGCTTTAAGGTAAAAAAAGAAAAGGCAGAGGAAACAGCCCAAGCAACAGAGGCACAGACCGAAGAAGCAGTTGCTGGCACCGAACAAAAAACTCAAGCTCGAAGCGAAGGCAAGCAGCAGCAAAGCAAAAAGCAAACTAAAAAAAGTTAACCTCAAGGTCACAAGTAGACCTTACTAATTTCACTTAATCATAAAAGGCATGCCTTGCCTGTTTCTTTATTTAATTTAAGGGAAGGGTTCTTAAGGAAGAATCTAATTTATGATAATTTTATTTGAAGAATGAAATCGCTACGGTCAATTTTTTTTGCTTGTTATTTATTAATAACTGGCATTCTATTTTTATCAACTGCAGACGCCAGTCAGGGGGAAGATTTTTTTCTGGGCAGGATAATAAAAGACGATGTCGCTATTAGAAGCGGCTACAGTGAAAATTTTAACTCTGTTCTTTTTTTAAATAAAGATGACTTTGTAGTAATTTGTGGCAAGAATTTTTCCTGGTATAAAGTTATGCTTCCGCCTGACGCCGATTGTTACCTTTGTGCTGATTTTGTAGAGGAGACTGGTAAAACCACGGGTTTTATCAAGGCAAATAAGCTAAATATTAGAGGAGGACCAGATACCAAATTTGGCATAGTCGGGCACTTAAAGAAGGATGATGAGGTTGTTATTAAAAAAAGAGAAGGGGGCTGGTATAAAATTCTCCCCCCAGAAACCGCTTACGGCTGGATTTATAAAGATTATGTGTTTAATGCCGGCAGTGCGCAAGCCTTTCTTGAGAAAAGAAAACTCTTAAATGAATTTGAAGGAAAATTTAGAAAATTTGAAAGACATTATCAAAAATCTCTATCTGCGCAGGATCAACTTCTTTCCTTGGAAAATGTTTTAAAAAAATTAGATTCTTTACTAATGGAATATTCTAATTGTAAGGAAAATGTTATCCGACTTCAAAAAAAGAAAGACCTTATTTTAGAAAAAATAAAAAGTTTTGGTTTGGTAGAACAAATTTCCCAGTTAAGAGAACAAAATATAATAGAGGCGGAAGGAAAAATACAGGATTTGGGGAAATTTTTAGGAAAAAGGGGTACTCACAAACTTATTAAAGATTCAAAGACGCTTTTTTATCTCGAGAGCGAAGAGATAAACCTGAATGTTTTTTCAAACCGCCCCGTTAGAGTTTGGGGTTTTATTGAAGGCGATCGTCAGGCAAGTGAACCTCTGCTTAGAGTTGAAAAGTTAATTCTTAAATGAAGATAGGACTAAAAGAGAGGAAAAAGTAATGACAAAAGCTTTAGTTACCTTCTTTTCTAAAAGTGGTCATACTGAAGAAATGGCCTTTTTTATTTCCGAAAGCTTAAAGAAAGATGGTTTAGATGTCAACATAAAACCCATAGATAAAGTTAAGGTGGATGACTTACTCAAATTTGAGGTCATTCTTATTGGTTCTCCGACTTATTATGGGGTAATGGCTAAGGAAATTAAGGAACTCTTAGATGAAAGCGTTCGCTTCCATGGACAGTTGAAGGGAAAAATTGGGGGTGCTTTTACTTCTGCTGCCAATATTGGCGGTGGTAATGAAACTACCATACTTAGCATTTTGAATGCTTTTTTGGTTCATGGTATGATAATTACAGGTAATCCTTTTGGTGACCATTATGGCCCTGTCTCTATTGGTAAGCCAGGCAATAGAGCAAAAGACCAATGTGTTCAATATGCCGAGATAATCGCAGAACTCACTAAGAGGATATATAGAGAATGAATTTTCTAGAATTCGGTCTATTTTTAGTAGTACTTATTCCCAGTGTTTCCCTGCATGAATTATTTCATGGTTGGACGGCTTATCGACTTGGAGACCCCACCGCTAAACTTATGGGTCGCCTTACTCTTAATCCCATAGCTCATATAGATCCCATTGGCACCCTACTTCTTCCTTTTCTAATGTTTTTATTTACAGGCTTTGTTTTTGGATATGCCAAACCTGTGCCAATAAATCCAGCCAACCTTCATGATCCAAAGCGAGATATGATCTTAATTGGTTTATCTGGACCAGTGGCTAATTTTTTACTAGCTCTGGTATTTTCCTTGATGATAAAAGCAGGATTATTAACCGGGCTTTTAACTAGTTTATCGATTATATATGTATTACTTCGTTTTGGTATTATTATCAATCTCATCCTGGCAATTTTTAACCTGGTGCCCATCCCACCCTTAGATGGTTCGCAGGTTTTGATGGGCATTTTACCTCACCACTTAGCTGTTTCCTATTCTAAATTAGAACCCTATGGATTTTTGATAATAGTTGGATTGCTTTATTTGGGAATTATAGGCAAGATTATTTTTCCGGTTATAAATTTTTTGACAATGGTATTATTGTAATAAATGCATCTTGACATTAAAAAAAGTTTTAATATATACTTAGTTTGAGGACTTATGAAAAAAATTACTATTCATTTAACAGGCCGAAACTACCCTATAGTTGTAACTGATTCTTTTTCTCTCTTGCCGCGTTATCTCAAAAAAATTAACGCAGGCAACTATGCCTGTATTGTAACTAACTCAAAGATAAAACGACTATTTGCCAGGCAGGTTACCTCCGTTTTAAAAAAAGCAGCTATAGATTCAAATTTTTTCCTTATCCGTGATACAGAAGCAAGTAAGTCATTTGAGGTTGCTCGCTTTCTGATAGAAAAAATTCTAAAAATAGATAAAAAAAAGAAAATTTTTATAGTTGCTCTGGGCGGTGGGGTAGTAGGAGACCTGGCTGGCTTTGTAGCTTGCATTTATAAGCGCGGCGTGCCTTTCATGCAAATACCTACAACTTTACTTGGGCAGGTTGATTCTTCCATCGGCGGCAAGGTAGCTATTGATGTAAAAGAAGCCAAAAATATAATTGGTGCTTTCTATCAACCATGTCTTGTATATAGCAACCTTACCACTTTAAAGACTTTGCCTTTAACTGAAATCAAAATTGGCCTGGCTGAAATCATCAAATATGCCGTGATAAGTGATAGGAACCTTTTTAAGACTTTAGAGAATAAAATGGAACTTTTATTAAACAGGCAGAAGAAAATTTTAGAGCAGGTAATCTTTATATGTGCCAGAATCAAATCTTTAATTGTCGAAAAGGATGAAAAAGAAAAAAAGGGCCTGAGGACTATTCTGAACTTTGGACATACCTTTGGCCACGCCATCGAAGCCGCCTGTGCTTATTCAAAGAAAGTTAGTCACGGGCAGGCCATAGCCATTGGCATGTTGATGGCATGCGACCTGTCTGTTTCTTTAGGCCTGTGTTCTAATGAGACACGCGGGCGCCTTGAGGACCTTATCAAGAGAGCTGGGTTGCCAACTCATATTAGAGGCCTGAAATTAAAAGATATTTTGCTGGCGATGAAATATGATAAAAAATTTATACATGGAAAAAACAGGCTTGTTTTACCTCTTTCAATAGGCAAAGTAGGAGTATTTGAGGATATAGATGAGAGAAAAATAAAAGCAGCCTGTTGGGTGAGAATTAAAAATGGTTAAAGAGATTTCCATTTCCTCAACTCAAAAGACGCAGTTTATTGATATAACAGATAAGATTTTATCCCTGGTGAGAGAAAGTGGCATAGAAAATGGAATGTGTTTTTTATACGTTCCACATACAACCGCTGCCATTACCATAAATGAAAATGCCGATCCCAGTGTTCAAAAAGATATTTTAAAAGAATTGGGGAAAATAGTACCTCTTGATGATAATTACAGCCATAGCGAAGGTAATGCGGCTGCCCATATTAAATCAACTATTAGCGGCATTACTCAGTATTTTTTTATCCATGGCGGAAAAGCAAAATTGGGTACCTGGCAGGGAATATTCTTTTGTGAATTTGACGGGCCGCGCAGGAGGCAGGTTTTGGTTAATATTGTTAAATGAGGTTACAACTTATGGAGTGAAGCACTAATGTTCCATAAGTTACGTGTTTATTAAAAAAAGGAGGTGAAATTTAATGGAGGAAATAGGTAAAATCATCGCTTATTTCAAGATACCTCAGGCAGCCATAATAAAAATTGACAAGGGAACTCTGGTGATAGGTGATTATGTAAAAATTAAAGGCCATACGACAGATTTTAGCCAGAAAGTTGAGTCTATGGAGATTGAGCATAAAGTTCTTGATAAAGCCAGCGCGCCTCAGGAAATAGGATTGAAGGTCAAAGAAAAAGTCAGAGAGCATGATGTGGTTTATAAGCTGGATTCATCCGAAATAGAGGAGGTTTGAAAAAAAATTTAACCTATGGAAGTCAAACCATTTAAAGACAGCGAACAGGAAAAAATCAAGAATTTTATTGTCTGGGTTTTAGAAAAAGAGTTTACCATCAAAAGCGAGGAATATCCAGAACAGGATTTAGATAATTTAAAAAAAATTTATAGACAGCCCGGCTGTATTATGCTGGTAGCTGAAGAAGGAGAACAGTTAATCGGAACAGTGGCTGTCAAAGACGAAAACAGAGAAATCGCTTTAATCAGGCGACTTTTTATTCACCCTGCCTATCGCCGTAGAGGATTTGGTTTGGTTTTGCTTAGCCGAGCTATAGATTTCTGTCGCTTAAATGGCTATAAAAAAATAATCTTTCGTGCTACTTCCGGTATGTCGTCTGCTATTTCTCTTTGTCTCAGACAAGGTTTTAAAGAAACAGAAAGAGTGACTCTTGAAGGTTCTGAGGTAGTAACCCTTCATTATTCTCTTACCTGAAAAAGGATGTTTTTATGAAAGCTGTTGATCCCAAAATTATTCAGGAGATAGACAGAAGAACTATGGAAGATTTTCTTTTTCCAAGGCTGATTCTGATGGAGAATGCCGGCAGAGAAGTAGCGAAAGAAAGCATCAATTTTTTTAAACCGAAGAAAATAATTTTATTCTGTGGCAGGGGTTTTAACGCCGGAGATGGTCTTGTGGCTGCCAGATACCTTTTTGAATACGCGCAAAAAATAACTGTGATATTAACCAGCAAAGAAGACAGATTAAAAAGCGAGACAAAAACCAATCTGGAAATTTTAAAAAAGCTTGGTGTCAAAATAATTAATTTAACAACATTTGAAAATTTCCAAAATTTTATCTTAAAAGAAAAAAGCGACTTGATTATAGATGCTATGATAGGCATAGGCCTTAAATCGCAAATAAAAGGTTTTTTGAAAGAGGTTATAGAGGAAATAAATAAGAAGAAAGCAAAAGTTGTTTCCATTGATATACCAAGCGGATTATCGGCCCAAACAGGTGATATCTGTGGGGTGAGTATTAAAGCAGACTTGACAGTTACTTTTACTTTTCCCAAAAAAGGCATGTATATAGGCCATGGCCCGGAATATTGCGGAAAGATAAAAGTGGTCAATATCGGAATCCCCAAAAAAATAATAAAGGAAGCATTATAGTGTTTTTTAAAAGAAGAAAAGAAAAAGATTTTGATATTTTGACAGAAGCCGAGATTCAGAAAAAATTATACGGACATCTTGATGAGAATAAACAGCAGGAAACAAATGATTTTGAGAAAAAGGCGGGGATTATAGAAAAAGAACAGGTCGAAAAAGAGGCAAAAGATAGAATAAAAGCATTGGAAAAAGAACTTACCTTATCCAGAGAATCCGCTTCTGCTTCCCGTCATAAAATAAACCAGTTAGAGAATGAAGTTTTATCCAAAGAACAAAAATCCATTTTTAATAAACCAAATCATTTTGCAAAAGGAAAGAACTTAGGAATCTTTTTAATCTTGGTTGTGATTGTAGCCGCGGGATTAATTTTGTTAATTTCGAGAAAAAAAACGCCCACCTTTTTAAATAGTACGCAGCTAACTTCCCAGGGCAAAATTGAAACCAAATTTTCGGAAAATAATGTCTCCGATGAATCTTTTTATACTATACAGGTTTGCCTTTATGAAAAGGAAAAAGACGCCAGGCGGCTGGTTGAAGAACTAAGAAAAAAGAAATTGAATGCTTATGTGTGTTTATATAAGTCCAAATCTCAAACTAAATACAGAGTTTATGTTGGTAGGTTTTCTTCCGAAAAAAGCGCTTTAAAGACACTTGAAAGTGTAAAAAAAATTTTTAACGACAGTTTCGTGCGAATTGTTAAATAAAAAAAGGGGGTTATTATGGCTTCGGCGTACTTAAAAATCGTTATCGAGCCGGGCAGGGAAGAGGTGGTTAAAGTTGCTCTTTCTAAAATACCACAGATAAAAAGGGTGGATTTGACCAGCGGCCAGCAGGACTTAATTTGTCTGATTGAAGCCGCTTCTTATGAAGAAATTTTAAATTTAGTGGTCAAAAAGATTCGATTAATCGAAGGCATTAGAAACACGCTTACAGACCTTATACTTTAATTAAGATGTAGCGGTTGAAAAAAGGAGATTTATTGTGGGGCAAAGACAAAGACACTGTTATCTTATAAAAAAGGGATTTCAGTTTAGAGTCGCTATTTTTATGACCTTGACTTTGGTTTTGGTTTCGGCAGGAATAACTTTATTTATTTATGTTGGAATTATCGGTTCGATTATTCCTGAATTTTCAGATGAGTCAATGGTTGCCAAGATTGAGATTGCCCGCAGGATAAAAGATTACGAAATAGCAAAATACGGATTGCCTCAGACTGAAGCCATAGATATTTTTAAGGAAGCCCAGCTTTTAAGTGCACACGAAAGAGAAGTCGTATCAGGAGTTTTATCCAAAATCAACCTTCAGCTCTGGCCTCGTTTATTTATTCTTTTGATTTTGATTGGCTTTTTGGCTTTGTTCGTCTCTCATCGGATTGCGGGCCCCGTTTATCATTTTCAAAAAGTTCTCAGGGAAGCAGAAAAGGGCAATTTTTCTCCGGCCATCCATTTAAGAAAAACAGACGAATTTAAAGAGTTATCAGAAGATTTTAATTTGTTTTTTGGGACCATGTCTTCCCAACTTAATAAAATCAAGGCCTCGCTTGATGCCCTGCAACTTGATGTTTCTAATATGCAATCGCGCATTCAAAAGGCCTCATTCTCAGGCAAAGAAGAGGTGCTTGGAAATATTCAGGGCATTATCTCCTCACTTGAGGATTTAAAACAAAACTTAAATAGGTTTCATACTCGCAGATGAAAAAAGCGCTATATGCGGCCATCGTTATTTCTGTTTTCTTAGCTGGCATTTTCCTTTTTTATTCTTTCGTTTTTTGTAGAAACTTAGCTGACCTTCCCGATGAGAAATTTCTCGATAGAGTCGAAAAAGATACCTTTAGTTTTTTCTGGAATGAGGCGAACCCGAAAAACGGGTTAATAAGAGATAGTTCAAATAGATTTGCTCCTTCAAGTATTGCCTCGGTTGGCTTTGGCCTAACCGCCATCTGTATTGCCCATCATCGAGGATGGATAACATACGAAGAAGCGTACTCAAGAACCTTAAAAGCTCTTATCACTTTCAGAGATAGGGTGCCACACGAACACGGTTTTTTTTATCACTGGGTAGGTATGAAAACCGTCAGGCGTGCCTGGTCGAGTGAAGTCTCATCTATAGATACCGCTTTATTTTTAGCGGGTGCTTTATTTGCGGCTGAATATTTTAAGGGCACTAAAATTGAAAGAGTTGCTTTCTCCATTTACGAAAGAGTTGATTGGCCGTGGATGTTAAATGAGAAGAATGTTTTATGCATGGGCTGGAAGCCGGAAGAAGGATTTTTGCCGTATTACTGGAATACTTACAATGAATTGATGATTATTTATGCCCTGGCTATCGGCTCACCAACACATCCCATTAATCCTGCGATGTGGAATAATTGGAAAAGGCCCATAGGTGAATATAAAGGATATAAACTGGTTTATTGTGTTACAGGCAGCCTTTTCACCTATCAATATGCCCAGGCCTGGATAGATTTTAGGGATTTAGATGATAATGGTGTAAACTGGTGGCGCAATTCAATAGAGGCCACAAAAGCCAACAGGCAATTTTGCATAGATAATAAAGACAAATTTAAAACCTATGAGGAAAATGTCTGGGGGGTTACTGCTTCCAGCGGTCCAGGTGGCTACAAAGGTTATGGTGCCAAACCAGGTAATGGCTTTAACGACGGGACTATCTGTCCTGCAGGGGCAGGAGGTAGTGTGGCAATTGCCCCAAAAATTTCTATTTCCGCCCTGAAATATATGTATAAAAAATACGGAAAAAAAATCTATGGAAAATATGGATTCAAGGATGCCTTTAATATTGATAAGAACTGGTTTTCAAATGAATATATCGGCATAAGCGAAGGCATTATTCTTCTGATGATAGAGAATTATCGCACGGGTCTTGTTTGGGAATATTTTAACCGCAGCCAGCCCATTAGAAAATGGCGTAAGTTGGTTTTTGACAAATAAATATTATTTATTTGATTTTTTTAATATTTGGAGTAAAATAGATTTAATGTTCAATAGAATTTGAAGTTACGTTTGCTTGTGTTTGATAAATTATATGCATTCACTGAAGGTTATGGGCCAATGAAAGAAGTTAGTATAACAGAAGCTCTTAGCGCAAAATATCCTGAGGTTGTTTGTTTGCTTAGCTGTATCAGCAAAGAAGGGAAACCCAATCTTATTCCTCTTGGTTGGTCAATGCAGACTTCTTTGAGCCCACCCATGATAGCTATATCGGTTGGGAAGAGCCGCTATAGTCATAAATTAATTTCAGAATCAAAAGACTTTGTTTTTACATATCCCGGAGAAAATTTGCAGGATGTAGTTCTTTTTTGCGGGACACATTCCGGGAGGAATGTTGATAAAATAGCCGCAACCGGCACCAAGATTAAAAAGGCGCAATTGGTCAAGTCCTATTTACTCCCCGGCTGTCTTATAAATCTGGAGTGCGAGGTACGAGGTAGCTTAGATTCCGGAGACCATACTATATTTGTGGGTGAGATAATCAAGGCCTATAAAAGTTTAAGCCCTTCAAAGAAGATATATACAGTTGGGAAAAATACACTGGGAGCGCTTTAATAATTTGTAGACATCACAATAAATTGTTTATCGACTCTTGCCTCGAAGATATAAGAAAAGCAACGGGAAGGTTCTTTAAGGGCACTTAATGATTGTTTATCAGAAAGGGGACGAAATATGAAAAAACTTATTTTTTTATTTTTAATATCAGCTGTATTTTTTAGCATTTTGGGTTGCGAGACTCTTCCGCCGCCAACACCCAAGCAAATTGTAACTAACCCGTTTGGAACCTCTTCTTTAAAAATAGGGATGGCAAAGGAAGAAGTGATATCTATCATGGGTGAGCCAGATGAGATATTTAAAAAAGGTCGGGATGAATTAGGTACCTCAAAAGAGGAATGGGTTTATTATCCCAGGTGGCCTGTTATCCCCGTAAACCGCCAAAATCTTTCCCGCACAAATAAGTTAACTTTTGCAGGCAATAATCTGGTGGGTTGGGAAGAAGAAGGTAAATAACTCTAATGGCCGGAATAATAATTCTCGGTGTAGTTATATTGATTTTGGTTGTT
>CAYUDR010000001.1:30197-35596 GCA_964443705.1 uncultured Planctomycetia bacterium
ATGCCCGAAATATAAATTTTCGGTGAAGTATTTTTATTTTGGTTGTTGTTTTAATCCTGGTTTATTCGCGGGACTACGCCAATTTTATCAATAGAAGACGGGGGCGCCTGGTCACCTTTACCCAAAAGAAGGGAAAGGATAGGCGAAGGACCCTGCGCTTACCGGCGAATTTAGACATAAAATACTCTCTTCTTGATAAAGAAGTCGCACCTAAAATTTCACAGAGCTATAATATCAGCGTGGGCGGTGCTCAAATTATCATCTATGAAAAAATAAAGAAAGCGACCAGAATAAACATAGAGATAGAAATACCTTATCAGCCGGACCCGGTGAAGACTATCGCTGAGATTGCATGGTTGCACGAGAAATTTTCGCTCAGTTTAAAACAGAAACGGCGTGTCTTTTTTGCGGGAGTTAAATTTATTAAAATCAACCCTCATGATGAGGCCAAATTACTGGAATATATATATGCGACCTTACCCTAAAAAGAATCTTGTTGTTTTCGGCTTGATTTTGGCTTTAATGGTCCTGATAAGTGGTTGTGCCAAACATGCTCTTATTGATGAAGAAATGAAGTATTCCCTTCTTTTTGAAGAGGAGAAAAGGGAGATTTTAATAGGTGTTAAAAAATTTACTGATGTAAGATCAAAAGAAGAAAGAGAAGGGTTGATTGATGTTTTAAAAAAGAAAAAAATTCTTTCTCTTGCCACCAAAGACAGCGACTTTAAAGAAAAAGTTGACAGAGGTGTAACTCACAGAGTAAAAACTAGATTGGAAGAAGAAGGAATCCGTTCGGTTGTGTTACATGATAAGTCATTTATTCAAAGCAAAGGCCACAAATATGTCCTGGAAGGTGAAATAAGACATTTTTGGGCTGTATTGAGATTACCCAACACTACTTTCGTGCCTTATCTGGGAACGGCAGCTACCATAATCACCAAGGATGAATTTAATGTAATTGTTGAGATAGAAGCCACCTTGCGGGATACCAAAAACAACAAGGTTTTGTTCAGTGAGGTATTTGATGCCTCCGAAGATTTGCAGCTTTCAACCGGCATCTTGAATTTTAACCGGTTTTTTAAGCGGGGATTAAATTACAGGATTAAACTTCTTGATAAAGCCCTCGATGATATCTGCGAACAAATCGCGAAGAAAGTAGAGCTTGCTATTAACGAAGAAATGATTCCTTAAAAGCATGATATTAATAACCGGCGCCGCCGGTTTCTTGGGCGGCTTCTTGGTAGATGAATTTTTAAAACACGGTTTTAAAGTGCGTGCCCTGGTGAGTCCAACCAGCGATTTATCCCACCTTAAAAAAACAACGGCCCACATAGTATTTGCGGATATAACAAATACCAATCAGGTTAAAAATGCCTTATGCGGCGTTGATGAAGTTGTGCATGCCGCTGCCATCCTGGGCGGTAGAGATAAAAAAAGAGAAGATTATTTAAAAGTAAATTACCATGCCACTAAAAACCTGGCCCATTGCTGTATAGAGAAAAAAATAAAAAGATTTACTTTTATTAGCAGTATAGCGGCTGTGGGGCCCGGGATAAACAAAAAGACTTTCCTTGATGAAAATTCTCAATTTAACCCGGTTAGTTTCTACGGTGAGAGCAAGCGTCTGTCCGAAGAATAGCTTCTTTCCTTATCCAATAAAAAGAAACTTGAGGTAGTTATTATAAGGCCGGCCCTCATATATGGCCCCAGGGACAGGAGGTGCGCCGTTAACTATTTCAGGATAGCCAACCTTGGTTTTTTTCCTTTGCCTCTGCCGGCTGACAATAAAACCAGTTTTATATATGTAAGTGATGCTGCCAGGGCTATTTTCCTGGCGCACACACAATCTGTGGCAGGTGAAATTTATATGCTGGCTAATGATGTAGTAACAGTCAAAGAATTCGCCAAAAAACTGCTTTTAACTAAAGGCGGAATTTCCCTATTAATACCTATTTCGCCTGTTTTGATAAATATCATAGCTTCTATCTCTGGTTTTATATTCAGGGAGAAAGGACAGTCATCGAACACTATATCTAAAAGGATAAAAGACATTGGAAGGGGCAATTGGGCGGTAGATAATTCAAAGATAAGAGAGGCACTTAACTTTAGCCCCCATATTGATTTAACAGAAGGCCTTAGAGAAACCTGGCGTTTTTATTCAAAGCACAAAAAATTGCTCAGTTTTAGATATCTGGTAAGAAATTTTTAATTTGAAGAATTTACTTGTTTTTTAGCGAAAAGGGTTTAAAATATAGAAGAATTATTATGGGAAAAAGAAGAGTAAAATTAATAACTATAGTTCTTTTTGGCCTTATTTCTTTAACATTGGCGAAAGCGAATGCAATAGCCGATGACTTTGGCTGGGAAGACGGGACAACCCAGGGCTGGATGGGTAATGTTGCCAATTCCGCTACTTATTGTTACAGCGGCCAGCATTCACTGGCACTGGATTTAAACCTTAAAGGTGAAGGTTTTAAGAGCGTTCAAACCAGCTTAGCTGCTTATGATGGAAAGCCGGGAGATTCTCTTGGTTTCAAGGTTTATCTTCCTTCCACACCTGAACCCCCCATGGATTTAAAAGGCCAGGTTTATATAGGAGATTCTCAGGGCAATATAACGCGCAGCCGCTGGTCTTTTTTGCTGGGTGACAGGTGGAACGATCTTTCTTTCACAATCCCGTCTGCTTTCAAGGGGCCATTTACTATTGCCTTTAGTTTCGGCACGCAGTTCCAGTATGAGGGTAAAATTTATATAGACCAAACGCAAGAGCTTCCAAAATTGACACCCGGCGATACTATCCCTGGCTGTTATAATACTTACATTCCTGCATCTACTGGAGGGGCAGGGCTTGTTCCTATGGCACTCGCATCTCAACCCGACAACAGGTCTCTTAGAAGAATAGGTAGTTTTAGAGCGCCTTCTTCGGACACTGAAGGCACGGGGGAAGAAGGAATTCCGTTTTCTGCCTTATCTTCAACTGCTTCTATTCCTCCAGCTACAACAACAATTACTCCTGCAAGCAGTGTTAGTCAATCATTAGGCGGCGGCGGGGTTATCTTTGAACACAAGACTTTTTTGCTGTTTTCGGTAGGTTTATTTATGCTCGGGCTGAAATTTAAAAAGTAGCACCTTGACTTTCAAGTGTTGTTATGATATATTTTTGGTAAGTTATAAAAAAAGGGGTGGTATGAGAGTAAGGCTAACAGCCGCGTTATTGATATTGATTGTAGTTATGAGTTTTAGTAGTTTTGCTTATGCTGAAAACGCCTTGGTTAAGTTAGGACGTGGTCTTGTTAATACCGCTACCGGTTGGCTTGAAATTCCGCAAAAAATTTATATTACTTCAAAAGATGAAAATGTTTTTGTTGGCGCGACAGTTGGAACTGCTAAAGGGATAGGCTGGAGCATTATTAGAACAGCCGCCGGTATTTATGAAGTTGTAACTTTTCCTTTTCCTATACCTAAAAGTTATGAATCTGTCATTGACCCCTCATATATTTTTGGTTCCAAATCAGAGCCTGAACCTGAATAAAAATAAAAACGAACTTGGTTTGATTTTTTGATGGGCTTTAAAGAGTTAAAGCTCTTTTTCTTTAGGGTTAAATATAAGTAGATGAAAAAGAGAAGTCTAACAGTTTTAATTTTGGTTATATCAATTTTTCTGATATCCGATATTTCTTATGCTGATAATTTTTTTGATAAATTGCTAAGGGGCATAATTAATACCGCTACCGGATGGGTTGAAATTCCAAAGCAAGTCATAAAAACTTCTCAAGAAGAAAGCTTTTTTAAGGGTTTGACAGTCGGGTTGGCCAAAGGAATCGGTCGGGGGGTTACCAGGACAGCCGTGGGCCTGTGTGAAACCACGACCTTTATAGCGCCATTTCCCAAAGAAGGCTATAAGCCCATAATGATGCCTGAAGACGTTTTTCAGAAAGAAAAGCAAAAGGAAGAGGAAGAAGCAAAAGAAAAGTAAGTTTTTTAGGCATATTTTTTGTTAATATTTAAAATCCCTAAAGTTCCTTAGGGGTTTTTATTTTAGGCAAAAAAATTCTTTAAAAAGACAAAAAAATCTTCTTGCTTTTTTAAAACTTGCTGGTATAGTTTTATTAGTAGAAACATAAGTAACCCGATAAAGGCAACCCATTTGAAAGAATGGGGCGCAAAGTTACGGCCTAAATCCGCCAGAAGCGGGTAAGGCGGCTGAACTGCCGAAGTTGTCCGTAAATTTAAACCCTATTTTTTCAAATGGAAGAATAGGGTTTTTTATTTGAAAAAAAGGGAGGGTGAAGAGATGAAAAGAAAGAAAAAAGTAGTAATAGCTATAATGGCAGGAGTTTTAATAGTAGGTTTTGCTGCCGTTGCCAGCGCTGATAACTGCTTTAATAAATTAGGGCGCGGCGTGGTAAATACGGCTACGGGCTGGCTTGAATATCCCAATCAGATTGTTGAAGTTTCAAAAGAATATAATCCATTTGCCGGTCTAACTTTTGGTCAAGCAAAGGGAGTTGGTTATGGCGTATACAGGACTGGCATAGGCGTCTTTGATGCAGTTACCTTTGCAATTCCGCCTTATGATGCGGTCTATATGCAGCCAGACTTTGTTTTTGGCCAAGAGAATTAATTAAAGAAGAAATTTGATATATACATAAATTCGATATTTACATAAAGATATCAAAAAAATCCGTTATCAAAGTAAATTAACGTTTCCTCATTTACTTCCTCCCAACGCTAATTGAAATGATGACGGATTTTTTTAATTTAATTAAGGAACTATTGCGCGAGGCAAGATACTGTGCTCTGTACTGTGCGAGGCTAAGCCTCGCACAAAAAAATGGCTTTTAATTCAAGTGGTCTGATTTTTTTAGATAAATTTATGCTATACCGTGCTTATTATAAGCGAAAGGGCAGGAAGGCGAAATTTTAAATTTTTAATTAGTTTTAACGCATTGTGAAATAAAGGGTTATAGACATAAATCCAGGCAAAAATTATCTTAAAAATTAGTTGCTTTTTTTTGATTTTAGTGGTATAATTTATATTAGGAAAAGGGATAAAATAACTATATAATTAAAGAAGAAATTTTCCCGAAAAGGCAAGTTCTGCCTGCACTTAGGTAGAATGCGCAAAGCCAGAGGGTTTCGAAGTTTCGAGACAGCCGGCTGCCGAAGGAATATGTAAAAACCTGTTTCAGAGCAAGGCGGCTGGTGAGACAGGTTTTTTGATTTGGGTAAAAAGAAATTTGGATAGAAACAGAAAAGAAGAGGGGGTAATAAAAATGAAAAGGATATTTTGGTTACTTAGTTTAGCGGCAGGCATATCTTTAGTTATGAGCGGCGTAGCTTTGGCGGCTGATGCGGCTGATGTGGCTGCTGTTGCTGCGGCTGATAAGGCTAATGTT
>CAYUDR010000002.1:0-31623 GCA_964443705.1 uncultured Planctomycetia bacterium
GTTTTTATTTTGCAGCATAAATTGTGCAAAAAAAGAAGAAGCTCTTAAAGATAAAACCTTAATCAAGGTTGCCTACTGGGGCAGCCCCGAAGAAGTTGAGATTATTACTGATACAATTAGTGCCTGGCAGAAAAATCATCCTGATATCTATGTTAAGTTGGAGCACACTCCCGGTAGTGATTATGTTAATAAACTTCTTACGCGTATCGCCGGTGGAGCGCCGCCTGATGTGGCCTTTACGGAAGTTAATATCTTTGTTACTTTCTCCAATAAAAATGTCTTTCTTGATTTAAGGCCCTTTATAGAAAATGATGCGGAATTTAACTTAGATGACTTTTTTCCTGAGGTCGTGGATAGATTTAAAGTCGATGGCGGCATTTATGCTATTCCGCGCGATACAGCGCCTTTTGCCTGCGTATATTACAATAAAAATCTTTTTGACCGGGCCGGTCTTCCCTACCCAACAGATGATTGGGATTGGAACGATTTATTAGAGAAAGCTCAGAAATTAACAAAGACCGATGAAAAAGGCAGGACTATTCAATATGCTTTTTATGCCTGGGCATGGCAGAACTTCGTTTATTTTAACGGCGGAAAGGTGGTAAACAACGTCAAAAAACCTACCAGATGCTTGCTTGACAAGCCCGGGGCAATTGAGGGTTTACAAATGTTTCAGGATTTATTCCATAAATACAAAGTAGCCCCCACTCCCGCCGCCATGACTAATATGGGCATGGGTTCTAATCAGATGTTTATGACCGGACGCCTGGCTATGTATGGTTCTGGCATCTGGGAAACGCCCGTTTTGCGAAAGATTAAAGACTTTGACTGGGATATTGTGATGTTTCCCAAAGGGCCCGGAGGAAAACGCGGTTTTGCAACAGGTGGTTCTGGATACACTATTCTTAAAAGCACCAAACATCCCCAGGAGGCCTGGGAAGTGGTGAAGGCCCTGGCGGCCGCCAAAGCACAAATAATGTTAGCCAAGACAGGGCTTGCCCAGCCAGCCAATAGAAAGATTGCTGAAGGCCCTTACTGGGCAGGCAGCAAAGAACAGCCCTTAAATAAAAGCATGTTAAATGAAGCCGTAAAATATGCCATTTATGATCCTTTCAATACAAAATGGAGGGAGATACAAGATTTGTATATCTATCCTCAGATGGATTTGCTTTATAGCGGAGATATAAACGCCGAAGAATTTGCCAATAGGGTAGTGCCTGAAATTAATAAAATACTGCAAAGCACTTCAGAATAAACAAAAAATTACCTTATTTTAACATAACTTTCCTCTTGACAATACCCCCATCATGGGGTATTATCTTTTACCAGTTAAGGTAAACGTTTTCCCTAAATATAAAGGGCTTTTTAAAGCCCGTTTTTAAGGCACATTAAGGAAAGCGATTTCCCTAAAATTAAGAAAAGGAGGTGAAAAAGAATGAAGAAACTTATTATCACGTCATTAATTTTGGTAGTAGCCCTTTTAGGTTTTCAGGCACAAGCTCGTGCCGGCAATTTGTTAGCTGATCCGGGTTTTGAGAGCTACAGCACTGCTTGGACTGGGCTGGGTTGGACTGATACACCTTGGTATGGCGGCGGCGGTGGCGGTATCGAGGGCAATTTCGATATCGGTGGCGGTGCAGGCATAAACAATAGTTACGCTTATGATGGAATAAATTCTGCTACGTTGTACCAATTCGGTACTTCGGCCGATGGCCAAACATGGTCCTATGCCGTACTTGGTCAGAAAAACATTATTCCAATTAGCGGAAATACTACTTACACTGCTTCCGTTATTGCTAAAAGACTTGGCAGTGTAGCAAACGCACAGGGTTACCTAAAGATTAAGTGGTTAAACAGCCTTGGTGCAGTAGTCTCAGAGGAAGCGGGTACTTCACAGCTAACTGATAGCGATCCAGTAGATACTTGGATATTGCTTAGCGACAACTTTGTGTCGCCAGAGACAGCGGCTAAAGCCAAGTTCGAAGTGGTTTTTGACAGAACTACGATGACAGCAGTGGCGCCGGAGAACATAGTCGTCGATGCTGCTAGCTTTGACGTTATTCCTGAGCCGGCGAGCATGTTACTGCTTGGCAGCGGATTAGTTGGTTTATTGGGATTGAGTAGAAGAAAAAGAAGTTAGTTCTCCAAAGACATAAATAGGGGGGCTCATCAATTTTCGCTTCGCCGTTTTTGAGTGAAAAACCGAGCCCCTTATTTTGTGAAGGTTTTTATAGTTACGTTTTATGATATTGTTTTTGAAATAGGTGTTATTGGGTTTTCTTAAATTGTATGTTATACTAAATAGGCCTTTAAGATTTAAAAATTAACTCTGGACAGACAATAGGGAAATATTATGAAAAAAGATTTTAAAATGAGAAATTTTTTAAGATGTTTTGTAGTTTGCGTCATTCTTTCTATGATTATATTTTCCTGGGGCTGTGCTTCTTTATCGCAGAAGGGCAAAGCGAAGGTAATACCGCAGGCTATTCTCAGTCAAAATGAGAATTGCAGCAGGGTTTATGAATGGCTGAAGAACCTTCAGGTTCCTAACGGTCTCTTGGAGAGTTCAGACAACAGTAATTTTGTATCTCTGTATGATAACTCCCTGGCAGCTATTGTGTTTTCAGCCAAAGGCGATTATAAGAGTGCCGAGATGATATTTGATTTTTTCAATTCCCGCATTGAAAGCGAACTCAAACAATCTCCGGGTGGTTTTGGTCAGTTTCGCGACCGAAGGGGAATTCCGGCAGAAGGGAAACCGCATCGCTGGTTGGGAGATAATGCCTGGCTGCTTATAGCCATAAATAATTACCATAAACTGTCCGGAAATAAAAAATATTCCCGGCTTGCCGAGGAACTTGAGGGCTGGATACGCTCACTGCAGGATGAAGCAAACGGAGGCCTCTGGAGTGGATTTGATAAAAATGGTAAAAGAATTGAAAAATCAACCGAAGGCATCATCGATTCCTTTAATGCAGTTAGCGGTTATGATTCTTTTCACAGCAGGATACTTCAATATCTTGGAACACAATACTGGCAGCCCGATGAAAAAACATTCCTTGCCTGGAAAGAACATCCTAAATATAAATATGCCCTTGACTTGCACTCCTGGGGATACAGTGGTTTTGAGAATATGCCACAGGCCCTAATTGAACAGGCCGATAAATTTCGCACGACAAAAATAGCTACTGTCAACGATAGAAATATAACAGGATTTTGTTTTGACCTGGATTTAGATAATATCTGGTTAGAGGGGACCGGAGAAATGGTTGTGGCTTATCGGAGCGCCGGGATGGACTTTATGGCAGAATACTATCTCAGGGAGCTTGAGAAAATGATTGTTTCTAGCTCAAAAAATCCTAAGCTGGGGGGAATTCCTTATGCTACCAACCCAGGCACACATTACGGAACGGGCCGGTTATGGGATGGGGCAGATCGGTATCCCTGCATTGCCTCCTCTGCCTGGTATTTGTTAGGGAAATGGGGCTATGACCCAATGGAGGCAGGAAGAGATAAAAATATTCCCGCCCGGGATATGTTCTGGGTAAAATAAAATATATTTTATTTTAGTTTATGAAATTCTTTATTATTATATCCTTCTTGACAAAAAGATTTAAGTATGTTATATTCCCTTTCACGAAGGAAAACGTTTTTCCTCGAGGGAGAAGGGATGGCCTATACATATAAAGATATTGCCAGGAAAACAGGTGTTTCTATTACTACCATCTCAAGGGTAATAAACAAAAGGGACTTGCATAAAGTTGGTAAGAGGAGTCAGAAAAAAGTAGAGGCTGTAATAAAAAAACTGAACTTCACTCCCAATATAATCGCAAGGAGTTTAGTCAGTAGAAAGACTTTTAATATAGCCATAGCCATAAAAGACCTTGAAGATATAATTAATCCTTATTTCAGCCAGGTAATAAGCGGTATCGCCTATGTTCTTGAACACAAAGGATATTACCTGCAGCTGGTAAGGACTATATCCAGCAAACAGCCCCCTCTTTCTCCATATTATCTTAAGGCTATTTGGGAAAAGAGGGTTGATGGACTCCTGTTATTGAGTGAAGAAGCAAAGGATAAAGAAGTAATTGAACTCTATAAAAAAAAGTTTCCCCTGGTTTTAATTAACAGGTATATAAAAGACAAAAATATACCCTCTATTTTAATTGATAATGAAAAAGGCGTTTATCTTGCCACAAAGGCCCTCATAGACCTGGGGCATGAGAAAATAGTTTTTATGAGTGGTGCTTTAAAATTCCAGCTGGACCAGGATAGGCTTAAAGGTTATAAAAAAGCGCTTTTGGAAAATAATATTAAATTTGATAAAGGGTTGGTAAGAGAAGGTTTTTTTGAATTTGATAAGACAACTTCTGCTCTCAGGCCCCTGCTTGAGCAAAAAAAGCCCTTTAGTGCTATAGTAGCTTCAGATGACGTGATGGCCCTGGCTTGTATTACCGCCTTGAAAAAAAAAGGCATGGCAGTGCCGGATGATATTTCGGTCATTGGCTTTAATGATATGTTGCTTGTGCCTGTGGCCTCACCCACGCTTTCGTCTATGAGATTGCCCTTGGCTGATATGGGTAAGGAAGCTGCACATATGCTGTTAGAGATAATAAACAAGGAAAAGCTAAAAAGAAAAACCATTACTTTTACTCCCGAATTAATAAAACGTGAATCTATCGCACCACATGAAAGTAAAAAATAAAAAAGGGGTGATGAAAATGAAGAAAGTATTAACGCTGTTTATATTCCTGGTTTTGGCGTGGGGGGTAGGGACGGCGGGGTTTGCAGAAGAGGATTTGCTTATCACAGATTTTGAAAAACATCCTAATTGTCTTGGTGGACAGGTTGGTGTTTATGGAGCAGGTAATCCAAATTGGTCTAACACCGTAGAGCCCTACAGCTGGTATTACACACCCGAGGTAAAAGATTACAAAAAGGAGAATGTGGTCAGCGGAAAACAATCATTCAGGCTGGTTAATGGAAATAGCCCGGACAGCGATGTGGGCTGGGCAAGTTTCGGACTCGATTTGGGCCCCATTCTTGATGCAAGCGTCGTTCCTATTAAGGTCGAGCCCGTCGATGTCAGCGGTTATAAGTATCTTGTTTTCTGGGCTAAGGGAGAAAAGGGCGGTGAGAAGTTAATAATCAACTTCAGAGATGCCAACAGCATAAATTATATGCCGCAGTTTCAATACAAAGTAGAAAAGCCGCTTACTACCAAGTGGCAAAAGATTATAGTTCCCCTGGGCGATGTTTACAATGTTGATTTTAAAGGTTTAGTCCATACTGGGCTTGCCTTTGGCGTAGATGCCGACAATGAAATGGGCACTATAATTTATGTAGACGATTTTGCTTTTAGCAATAATCGTGCACTTCAGTAATTACAAGAAAATTGTTGACTTGAGGCCCTTGAAATTTATTCAGGGGCCTTTTGTTTTTTCTGCAATTTTAAGGTAAAATTAAAGGCAATGAAAAAAATATTTATACTTATTGTTCTTTTATTTTTTTTCACAAACACTAGTCTTGCGGGTAAAATGACAGGAGAAGTCCGGCCCGGACTTTCCAATGGGCTTTATAAATGGTTTAGTTGCCAGCAGGATAAAAACCGCTTTCTTTTATTTTTTTCAAGCGGCCTGGTTCCCAGTTATGAAGGCGGCAAGGATTGTTTTACTTATGATGAGGCATTATCTATTTTTGTTTTTACTCTCTATGGGGATTATGAACGGGCTAAAAAAATCCTTAAGTTCTATGACGGCGTTTATGAAAAACAAAAAGCGCGTTCTGGTAAATTTATGGGTTTTACGGATGTATATAAGAGAAATGGCAAAGAGACCGAAACCTGGGCCGCAGGCCCAAACGCCTGGCTTTTAATGGCTATTAATTACTATACTTATCAGACAGATGATAGACAATTTCTGGATTTATCCAGGGCTATAGCGGATTGGTTAATATCTATTGAGGCAGTTGAAGGGGGGGTAACCGGTGGTTTCTTTGGTAATGGTGAGCCCATGGCGTGGATATCATGTGAACATAATTTCGACTGCTTTGCGGCTTTCAGAGATTTATATATACTTACGCGCAATGAGAAATATGCCCGGGCAGCTGCCAGGACAAAAGAATGGCTGCTTAAAGGCGGGTGGAACGAGAAGGAGAGTAGATTTAATATGGGCAGTTTTAATCCCAATTATGCCACTGATCTTTCCTCCTGGGCTGTTTTAAGCTTAGGAACCGAATTTACTCCTACCCTTTCCTTTGCGATTGACAAAGCACTCAATAAACAGTATTATGAAAAAAAGCAGATAGAAATCGAAGGTTTTGATTTTGGCGCTCCTTATATAAAGAGCCCTTATCCCGATAAAGACGCGGTATGGTTTGAAGGCACGGCTCACATGGTCCTGGCTTTTTATCTGGCAGGGCAAGCAAAAGAAGCCGATTACTTTTTAGGGCAGTTAAAAAAAGCTATTATAAAGAGTGATAGATACAAAGAAGCAGCCGGCCTGCCTTATGCTTCAAATAAAGGCACACCACCCTACGGCGGCTGGATGATGGAAGCTGGCCCCATATCGGTGGCGGCAAGCGCCTGGTATATATTTGCCACAGAAAAATTTAATCCTTTTGATATGACAGGTAATTTAGAAGAGGTAAATAAAGAATTAGAAAATTTTGAGAAAAATACGGAATTTACTTTTTATCCTGTCATAGATAATTTTGAATATAAAAAAACACAACTTCTAAGCACTTATCCCAAAGATTTTATAATCTCCAGCGCCTTAACTGCTCAGCTTAATCTTTCGGAGGAGGCCAAAGAGGGACGAGGCGCTTTAGAAATTGATATAAAGACAGCGCCCACAGGAAAAGATTTTTCATTTTCTATTACCCGCCCCTTTGTGCATCGACAGGATTGGTCTGGTTTTAAAAAATTGACTTTCTGGGTCAAGGCCAGCCAGCCATCTGCAGGCAAACTTAAAATTCAGATAAAGGATAAAGAAGGCGAATTGTGGGATTCTTATTTTATATATTTAAAAGATAACTGGCAAGAAGTAAAATTTGATTTAGCCGACGCCTTTAAAGAAAATAGAAATTACTTACCCGGCTATGGCAATGATGAATTTGACACAGATGGTATAATAGCTTTACTATTGGTATTTAATTCTAATGAACCGGATAAAGAAATTAAAATACTGATAGATGAATTAAGATTGGAATAAAAAAAGGGGTATTTGATTTTGGCTAAGTACAGGACAAAATACGGTTATTTTACAGATGACGGCAAGGAATACGTTATAACCACCCCCCTTACTCCAATGCCATGGGTAAACGTGGTCTCAAACGGAGATTGGGGATTTGTTGTAACGCAGAATGGAAGCGGATACAGCTGGCTTAAGCATGCTTCCCTAAACCGCATAACCCGGTGGGAACAGGATTTAATCACTGATGAAATGGGCAAATATATTTACATCAGGGACAACGACGATGGTTCTTCCTGGTCGGCAACGTATAAGCCGGTTTGCAGGAAACCTGCCGCTTACGAAGTAAGGCATGCGCAGGGTTATTCAACCATTTCTTCTTTAAATAAAGGTATCAGAAGCCGGATAACTTATTTTTGCCCAAAAGGAGAAGCGGCAGAGATATGGCTCCTGTCTCTAAAGAATGAATCCGGAAGAAAAAGAAACTTATCTATTTTCAGTTATCTGGAATGGTGTTTGGGTGCAGTGGGCTTGCCGCGTGAATTTCATAAGATTTTTTTAGAAACCTCTTTTGATAAAAATTTAAAGGCATTATTTGCCACTAACAGGTTGTGGACAATTCCCGATAAAAAAGGCGGCCATTGGAACAGAAGCTGGGATTATATGGCCTTTCACGGAGTAAATTCTAATCTGGCGTCCTTTGAAAGTGATAGAGAAGCTTTTATAGGTATGGACAAAAGCATAGGTCAGCCCCAGGCCATAGAAAATGGCTTTTTGTCCAGAAAAACCGGGAAGTGGGGAAATTCTATTGCTTCTCTTATGTGTAAAGTTAATCTCTTGCCACAGGCAGAAAAGACACTTGTTTTTGTTACCGGTGCCGCAAAGGATAAAAAGACAGCAGCGAGGTTGATAAAAAAATATAAGTCTGTTGCCGCTGCCAAAAAGGCTCTTGGTGATGTTAAAAAGATGTGGTCGGATTTACTTTCTACCACTACCGTTGAAACGCCGGATGAAGGCTTTAACTTTCTTAATAATACATGGCTTAAATATCAATCCATATCAGCCAGGCAGTGGGGAAGGTGCGGTTATTCTCAGCCCGGTGCAGGCATAGGTTTCAGAGACCAACTGCAAGATTCACAGGTCTTCCTTTATATAGATCCCAAACTTACCCAAAGACAGATTATTCAAAACGCCGAGCATCAGTTTAAAAATGGAACGGTATGCCAGTGGTGGCATCCTATAACCGAGGAAAGCGCACGCACTAAAATTACCGACAGCCCGCTGTGGTTAGTTTTTATAACTTTAAGTTATTTTGACGAAACCGATGATTTTAAATTTTTAAAGAAGAAAATTAAATATGTTGATGGAAAACCGGGAACCCTTTTTGAGCACTGCAACCAAGCGATTGAGGCGTGCCTTAGAAAATTTAGCAGGAGAGGTCTTCCTTTAATCGGAGGTGGCGACTGGAACGACGGCTTAAATAATGTTGGTTTAAACTGGAAAGGCGAGTCTATCTGGTTGGCGCACTTTTTATATGGTATACTTAAACGATGGTCCATGGTTTGCACCCGGCTTAAAGATAAAAAACTTAGCCGGAGATACGAGTTAAAAGCAGAACTTCTTAAAATTAATATAAATAAATATGCCTGGGACGGCAGCTGGTATATCCGCGCTACCAGGGATGATGGAGGGGTTATTGGGTCGGTCAAGCGCAAAGAAGGAAAAATCTTCCTTAATGCCCAAACTTGGGCTATAATAAATAAGGTAGTTCCTGATGAGCGCTTACCAAAGATTCTTTCATCTATGAAAAAATTTCTCTATCATGAGTACGGCCCTGTTCTTTTTAACCCGGCTTATTCAGTTCCTGATAAGAAAATAGGTTATTTAACAAGATATGCGCCCGGGATGCGCGAAAACGGCGGACTTTATATGCATGCCGGCTGCTGGGCGGTTATGGCTGAATGTAGGCTAAAGAATAACCAGAGGGCATTTAATCTTCTAAAATCTATGTTTCCGGTCGATAGAGGTAAGAAGCCGGACCTTTACAAAGTTGAACCTTTTATTACACCCGGCAACGTGGATGGGCCTGACTCTGAAAATTATGGCAGGGGCGGTTATACGTGGTATACGGGTTCAGCTACCTGGTTAAATAGAGTTTGCTTAGAATGGATACTTGGAATAAGGCCAGTTAGAGAAGGGCTATTAGTTGACCCCTGCATACCCAAAAAATGGAAGAAGTTCAAAGTTAACCGTTTGTTTAGGGGAACAACGTATATAATAGACGTAGAAAATAAAAACGGTGAAGGAGCGGGAGTTAAGAAAATTAAAATTGACGGTAAAGAATTTAACTCTAATATTATCCCCGCTTTTAAGGATAAAAAGATTCATAAGGTTAAAGTAGTTATTTGATCCGCCTTGAGGCGGATTAAATTCTCCCCGCAGGGGATCATTTAAGAAGGAAGAAAAATGGACTCTCTGAATAAAGAATATATAATTGCTAAGATAAGAAGACAGCGGGCAGAAATCACTGAAGTTATCTGCGCTATTAAGGACGACAGGAGAATGCGCGGCATGGTTGAGATACTTAAAAAGAGATGTACTGAAACTTCAAAACTTCTCGAGGCACTGGGTGATAAAAGTTTTATTCCCCGCGGTATCGAGGACATAGATGTAGTCCCTGACCTTGAAAAGATTGGAAAAAAGACAGGGAAGGTAAAAGCCGCTATCAAGAAACTTGAAAAGTTGGAAAAAGAGAAGAAAAAGATAGAAAGAGACATAGCCAAGGAAAGATAGCCCCACGCCAAAATCTTTAGTATAGGATGAGCCTCTTAAATACCTGCTATCTAAGAGGCAAATTTATAAGCAAAAAAACCCTTCAAAAAAGCAAAATTTTTCTCTTGACAAATGAATCATGAAATGGTATATTTTTGTTTTAAAGGTAAAACAATTTATTTTAGATAAAATCTTTTACACAAGAAAGGGGATTGCATGAGAACAAAAGCATTATTCAGTTTAGCTATTTTAAGCATAACTTCCTTGTTATTAGTTAATGCTGTTTATTCTCAAAATAGCAATGTGCTTATTAATCCTGGCTTTGAGGATGGAAGAGATGAGTGGTACAACTGGAATTTTGGAGAAAACAGCGCAGAGATAATCTCCGAGTACACTTACAATGGAAACCACGCTGCCTGCCTCCATATATTTGGAGAAGGCCAGGGTTGTTTTGGCCAGATACTTCCTATCGATTCTGAGCAGACCATAGAGGCCAGTGTCTGGGTTATGAACCCAGCCTCGCAAGCATTAACAGGCAACGCAGAGGCCTACTTGCGAATTGAATTCTGGGATGAGCAAGCTCCTTTGGAAAGAGGCCACGTAGAGAGCGTTCATCTTAATAAACCGGGCAAGTGGATGAAGGTAGAAGTTTCAGCCACAGTCCCTTATGGCGCCAAAGAAGTGCGTGTACTTGGTTTTGTTAGAGGTAATAATAATTCTTCAAAAGGCAAAGTTTATTTCGATGATTTCAAAGCAACTTTCAATAATTAAATTTTAAAAAGGAGGTGAAATAAATGAAAATAACAATAGCTTTAGTATTGGGCTTATTGATGATATGTGCCACTACTACAGCGCAGGCAAATATTATACTCAACCCCGGATTTGAAACAGCGGATGGCGGCAGCGGCGCGCAAAATTGGTTTAATTGGTACGATTCGGATAATGGAGTTAGCCAGCAGAGAGTCACCGATGTTTTCCGTAATGGCGCGGCTAGTGCCAACACTAAATTTACAGCTACCACAGACTATACCATTGGTGGCTGGGGACAGGTTCTCACGGGGTGGACCGCGGGCCAAATGTTATACACAGATATGTGGGCAAAAGTGTCGGTGACAGGCGATGTGTATGCTCAAGTGAAATTTGAGGCTGCTACACCCGGTGGAACTGAGGATTTCTGGGGACCTTCTACAGCAAATAATTCATGGACATCGTTGGCATATAACTTTACCATTCCCGGCGATACCACTGAATTAAAGATGTTAGGCGTGCATGTAGCTTCAGCCGGTACCAACAACGGTGATATCTACTTTGATGATGCCTATGCAGATTTAACTCCGGTTCCGGAACCATCAACCCTGCTTTTACTCACAAGCGGTTTAGCCGGTTTATTTACTATAGTTAGAAAAAAGCGCTAAGCGCTGATTAAGAAATAAAAAGATAAAAACCAGAGGCCTTTTAATATAAAAATTCCTCTTCACCCCAAAAAGAAGATGAGTTTAAGGCCTCTGGTTTTTTATTGATATCTATCTTTTGAGTAAAAATTAGAGGCAAATGTGTTATAATATACTAACTTAACCAAATAATGGGGGGCAAGACAGTGAATATTTATTTTAAAAGAAAGATTTTATTAATTAATCTACTAGGTCTTATATTTTTTCTTGTGTCTATTTTGTTTTCGGGTTGCGCAAAGCGTGTTACTGTGCCCAGAGCTCTGCTTGAAGAAATCTGGGATGAAACCTCTCAATGGCAAGTGAGTAGTGACGGGAAAAGTATTATTGAAATACAATCTGTGCCAGTCAATGTCTTAAAGGGGCTGGAAATTAAATATACACTTAAAAGCGATCCTCATGGATGGGTATTAATCAGGAAAAAAATAGAGAGCATGCCTCCTGAGAATATCCCCATTATCTTTTTCATAAAAGCCGACTCATCTTCCGATTTGGAAATTAAATTTGTCGATTCAGACGGCTCAATCTTTTTAAAAAAGATATCTATGGCGGGAAAGTATAAGGATTGGACGCAGGTTGTAGTTTATAAAGACAATCTTGAATATGGGTGGGGCGGAGATGCTGAATTTAACGGACTTGCGGAATTGGAATTGGCCATATCCGGAAAAGGCAGTGGGACAATATGGTTAGATGAAATCGGTTTTGGAAATCCTGAATTAAGGCCTTCTTTTCTACCTGCCGGACCCTATCTCGACCCCAATAGAGAATTACGCGGAGTTGGGTTTAAACAGCGCCGGGCCGCAAAATTAATACCCGAAGACCCCCTTGTTCTTGAGTGGTTGAAACAGATGCAGGATAATTTTTCCCCGGAGCGTACCATACTACCTACTACAGAAGACAACCAGGGCCACACGTTTAATAATTCTCTGGTGGCTATGGCCTTTATATTGGAAGGGGAAAAAGAGCGTGCTCAGCGTATTCTTGATTTTTATGCTTCTGCCACTGTCAGAGAAAATCAAGACCCTACTCTGCAAAACTTCTTTTATAAAGGAGAGCCCAGAGGATTTTTCCAATCTGTAACAGTTAGGCCTGAAGGTAATATTCCGGCCTATCATAATCCCGGAAATAGTGATCGCTGGATAGGGGATATGGCGTGGCTGCTTATCGCCTATAAATATTATGAGAAGACATATAATTCTGATAGATATAACAAAATAATAAATCTTTTAAAAAATTTACTGATTTCCTGGTATAAGGATGCAGATGGCGGTCCCGGTGGTTATATACAACACGGCTGGAGAAGAGGCGACAGTTATCTGCATGAAAATTATGGCCATCCCGAAGGCAATATCGATTGCTATGCCGCTTTTAAACTTTGCGGTGAAGAGGAATATGCCAGGAAGATAAAGCTGTGGTTGGATAGAGTCCTTGGAGGAAAGAGCTTGCCATTAGATTTATATACATGGAGAGTTCTGGCTTATGGCAAGGATTATGCCGACCTTTTAAATATTCCCGAATACGACCTTAGATATCGTAAGACCCTGAAGGTAAAAGGTAAAAAGGTCATGGGTTTTTATCATTCTCCGGATATTAGCATAGACAATATCTGGCTTGATGGCACAGGTCATATTGCCTGCGCCTATGTCGTCCTGAGTGATCAACAAAGGGGTTATTTCTACGCCAATCAGCTGGATGCATTTTTAATTGACAGGAATATCAACGGAGTAAAGACACGAACTTTCCCTTATACAGCTAATACACAGGGCGGATTTGATGGATTTAATCAAGATAAAGGTTTTATATCAGTTGCGGCCTGGTATATATTTGCCAAAAACGGCTTTAATCCTCTCGCGTTTGAAAGCAATTCTCCCGAGTAAAAAATTGACAAAAGAAAATGTCAGTGTTATAGTTGAAAATGAAATAATTTGATATTAACTAAAAATATTTAACTATGACAGTAACCATTAAAGATATTGCCAGAGAAGCGGGTGTTTCTCCTGCCGCTGTTTCAAAGGCCTTGAATAATCGAGGCGGCATAAGCCTTCCTTTGAAGCGCAAGATTGAGAAAATTGCCCACAGAAGAGGCTACGCTCCTTATATTAAAGCCAGGCAGACCGGCATGTATGCCCCCGTCTTAAGATATATTGCTGTAATCTATGCCTATGCCGGTGAACATTTAATAAAAGATATTCAAAATGGGATTGATACCGTCTTGCGGGATTCGGGATTTTACGAATTAAGATACAGCGTGAATATATACAGCCAGTTATATGATGAAGAACGCAAAGAAATCTTTATTGATAAAATCCTGCAGGATAAAAGTATAGCGGGCCTGATGTCTGTTTTTTTAAAACTTTCCGATTCCGTTATCGCTAAGCTACGCAAGCATGGTATACCTGTTGTATTACTCAATAATTACTCAGATTACGGCAAGTGTGTGTTTGTTGATAATGTCGAAGCTGGTTCCCAGGTCGCCAGGACCTTAATTAAATTGGGCAGAAAAAAAATCGGCATTATTATGCCTGAGGAATCAAGCGAGACTATCTGGGAGCAAAGGCTTGCGGGGTTCAAGTTGGCTCTTAGTGAAGCCCATATTACCTATGATCCCTATTTACTGGTTTATGAGCATTCCTTTTCTTTAGAAGAAGCGGCCCAGGCCACAAAAACACTTTTAGAAAAAGAACCGGAAATTGATGCCATTATTTATGGAAGTGATATCCAGGCCTACGGCGGCATGGAGGCGCTTCGGGAAATGGGCAAGAAGATTCCGGAAGATGTCGCTGTGATTGGCTTTGATAATATGACTTTTAGCCGAATAACGGATCCTCCTCTGTCAACTGTCAGGCAGCCGATGCTTGAAATGGGCAAGGAAGGCGCCCGCATGCTTCTTGAGGCCATAAAGAAAAAAGATTTTTCGCATCAGGCAATAAAATTAAAAAGTCAGTTAATCTTAAGGCAATCTACTCACAAAGACATTGCAAAAGAAAAATTGTTATGAGTTTACCCCCGAGGCAATCCTGACGCCTAATCGGGATAGATTGTGGGGATTTATTATTCGTTATAGGCGCAGAGGCATAAATTGGTCCTTATTAAAGTGAGGTGAAAAACCGTGTTTAAGAATTTGATAATTTGTTTTTTGGTACTTCTGGCCTTTAGTTTTTTAGGTCCGGTGAGTTGGGCTACAATTTTAGTGGTTGATGATTTTGATAGCGGCTTGCCCGGCAATAATGTCGGCGGAGAAACCGGCGCCTGGAGTTGTAATCCGGAAGATTCCGAACAATTCTGCAAGATGGAACTGATAGATGTCGAAAGAGTAGGGGATACAGGCTTTTGTTTAAAGCTAACCTATGATGTTGGTATTTCCCAGACAGCTTGCAACGGCTATTGGTCTTTGCTTAACGGGTTGGATGTCTTCGACTATGAATGCCTTTCGTTCCGGGTTAAAGGTGACAAAAATACCGGACACACAACTACCTTTTGGGTTGAGCTAAAAGATCCTGTTAACACTTCCAGAGTCCAGATAACAGGCATAACTGATGAGTGGCAGAAAATAAAAATATCACAGGAGAAATTTACCAATATCCACGATTGGGTCAATTTAACTGAACTTATGATTATCTTTGACCACACAGCCACTGCCAAAGAAGGCGTTATCTATATAGATAATATTGGTTTTGAACAGTAGTAATTTCGGCATCAGAAGGCAAAAAAGTGCCTGGCAGATAATATTTGTATTTTGATATTATTTTCTATGGAGGTGAATTTTAAATGAGAAGACTCGGTTTTTTACTTTTGTTTATAGCGCTTGCCTTTTTACTTTTAACGTCTTTGTTAAAAGCAGAGGATATTTTGATGGTTGATGATTTTAATGACCAGGAAAAACCCAACAACTTAAAAGGCGACTATGGTTCATGGGAAACATTTCCCCAAGACGACACCCAGGGCTGCTTTGAATCGGTAGTTGGCAGCCAGCGAGGGCCGTGCCTGCAACTCGATTACGATGTGGATTCGTCAAGTCAAGAAGAGGCCTATAACGGCTTCTGGACAAAGTTAATGTATGAGGATATTTCAAAGTATAAATATCTTATCTTCTGGGTGAGGGGTGATGCAGACAGAGGATTTACTACAGAATTTTATGTTGAGTTATGGAACAAGAAAAGAGAAAATATGAGATATAAAATTATAGGGCTCACAGATACCTGGCAGGAAATTAAACTTAATTTTGATGATTTCGAAACCCGTACCGAAAAACCTGTAGATTTAACAGAAATGGAAGAATTCGTTATTGTATTTGACGATGAAACGGCCACGGTCAAAGAAGGAAGAATTTATATAGATGATATTTATTTTGGTGCAGCGCAAGACGCGATGCCATTATAAGAGGAGGCTTGGTGGAATTTAAAAAGTTTTATTTTGGCTTTTTTTTGATCTTATTATTTTTAATTTTTGGTTGCGCGGCTCCGCGGATAAAGAAAATCCCGATTGAAAAGGCACAGAAAAGCCAATTTATGATAGTAGATGATTTTAATAGCGGAAGTGAGCCGAATAAACTTGGAGGCGGCCAGTTAATCGAACTTACGCCGGGTGCGGCTTGTTCATCCATTTACATTAAAGAGGATGCTTTCCGTGGCTACTCTGTAAAAATTGATTATCAACTCGTCGCCGGCTCACGGTGTTTGTGGGGTATGGATTTAGAAAATTTAGATGCCAGCGCCGCGCAAAGAATAATTTTTATCCTCAAACATAAAAAAGATATTCCTTTAAGCGTTGGCTTGGAAGATGGAGCTGGTAATTTAGCGGTTTTGCCTTTGCCTCCGGCTGATTTAAAAGATAAAGAATGGGTTACCGTTGCACTTAGCCTCAATGAATTTAAAGATATTGACTTAAATGACTTAAAATATTTTAAATTAATCTTTGAATCACGAAAAAAATCCCTTAAATCCATAACTTATATCGATGAAGTAAAATTCTTTGGACCAAGGCAACTGCTTTTTTTGTCACTTAAAGATAATTTATTTGGTTTTCCCGAGAAGGTTTTAGATAAAAGAAGAAGAAAACGTCTTTTAAAATTGAAAAATAAGGCTATCTTTAAGGAAATTGCCAGAGACGCCTGGGGATATTTTGATAAAACAGTTGATAAGAAAAATCATCTTGTCCTTGATTATATTCAGGTTGTTCCAGAGCCTATTATCGGCGATTATACTTCGCCGACCAATATCGGGCTTTATCTAGTTGCTGTCATTTCGGCTTATGATCTGGGATTTATATCTGAAGAGGATGCCCTCTTACGCATTAAGGCTACTCTGGATATCCTAAGAGAACTTCCCAAATATAGCGGTTTTCTTTATAATTACTATAATACTTCTAATCTTCATATTACCCGGGAGTATATTTCCTCCGTAGATTGCGGCTGGCTGGCGGCGGCCTTGATAGTGGTGCGTCAATCCTTTGGCGGCAAGTTTTACCCACAAGCAACGCAGTTACTTGAGGAAATGGATTTTTCTTTTTTCTATGACAAATATCTTGGCCAGCTCAACTTAGGTTATGAGACAGATAAGAAGACCTTTACTCCTTATCATTATGGTTTTATTGCCAGTGAAGCTAGGATAGCTTCTTTTGTAGGCATAGGTATGGGCGATTTACCAAAAAGGCATTGGTTTAAGATAAGGCGCACGCCTCCGGCAGAGTGGAACTGGCCCAGCCAGAAACCAAAAGGGGAATACAAAGAATATCTGGGTGAAGAGGTATTTGAAGGCTACTATAGTTATGGAGATTTGAAGGTAGTCCCAAGCTGGGGCGGGAGCATGTTTGAGTTTTTGATGCCGGTTTTATTTATAGATGAGATTAAGCTTGCGCCCGAAGGTCTTGGTTTAAATGATATCCTGGCTACTAAAGCGCAGATTAAATTAGCTGAGGAGAAAGGTTATGCGGTTTGGGGATTTTCACCCTCCTCTAACCCGCAGGGTGGATATAAAGAATATGGAGTTAAGCAAATAGGCATTACAGGCTATGCGGAGGGTGTAGTTACGCCTCACGCGGCCTTCCTTGGCCTTTTAACATTGAGAGAAGAAGCGGTAGATAACATAAGAAAAATGATAAGCGACTATGAAATTTACGGTGAGTATGGGCCTTACGATTCTTTTGATGTAAAAAGTGGAAAGGTATCCTACAAATATCTTGCGCTGGACCAAGGTATGCTTTTAATTGCCTTAAACAACTATTTAAACGAGGGCGCAATTCAAAAGAGATTTTACGCCGACCCTATAGCGCAAAAAGCCAAAGAAGTTTTAAAAATAGAAAAGTTCCCCTGGGCGGGTGAATATATTAAATAAGTATACAAATTAAGATAAACGACAGAGAGGTTCTTTAAAGAAGATTTTATAACTTTTTAGATGGTCGGAATTAATTTTATCAGAAGCATTTTCGCCCTTTGCCGGCGGGGCAAAAATCATAATTTCTATTTTTTTGTTGTTCTCTAATGCTTCACTAATGTCTATTTTTCTCTTACCTACATCTTTGTGAAACCACCGTTTGTTTGCGTGTATAAGAAAGACCTTATCTTTTTCTAAGTTTAGTTCACACTTTTTAAAACCCCCTATTTGTCTTTTCTATAATTATACCTTTCGCTTCTCTGGCTGAAACCCATTCCAGGGCCGCTTCTTCTTTAATTTCTTCTTTTAGAATTTGGAATGTTGGCATAAAATAATTATCTTGAATTTTCTGTGCGAGGCTTAGCCTCGCACAGTTTAGAATTTTATTTATAGCGATTTTATGTTATAATGTGTTTGGTTTTAAAAATAGAGATAAAAGAGAGAGAAGTGAAATGTATTTTAAGAAAATATTTATTTTGACTTTTTTTATATTATTAGCGCCTTTGACGGCAATGGCTGAGCCTATAATTAATATTGTTGATTATCCACAAGATGAAAGGTATAACGCAACCAACCCCTATTTCGCAGAATTGGTTGCTATTGATGTAGAAAAAATCAAAGTTAAATTTTTACCAGTCAACATCAAAAGCTATCTTAATAACGATGGTTTATCGTCAAGAAGAGATTATAAAAAGGCCGATTTTGACGGGGAAGGTAATTCTATCAGCAAAAGGCGCCTTCCGCCAATTGGCAGGATTTTTAAGGTCGGCAAAGAAAGGCTTAAATTGCAGTTAAGTGAAGTTAAATCAAATGACAACATAGCCTGTAAAGGACAGGTAATCGGCGTAGAGCCACGCTCTTATACCGCTGCCTATTTTCTTATGGCTTCTACCAAAGGAGATGCGGCCGCCAAGCTCAAACTGCAATACGGTGATGGCTCGAGTGAGGAATTATATTTTGCCCCCGCTATTTCCGACTGGAGAACGCCCCCTCTCTTTACCGAAGCGCAATTTCCTCCCACTACCATAAATACGCCTTATAAATTAACTAAAGAGCCGGCTTATGTCGCCTTGATAAAAGTGCCTGTTTCAGGGACCAAGATTTTAAAAGCCATAAAATTACCTGATATTCCTCGCGTGCATATTTTTGCCATTACCCTCGAAGAGGGCGGCCCGGTGAAAAATTGTCTTTATGAGCCCGGGCTTTCTCCTAAAGCAGGCCATATCAGTTCAGGTCAGGAAAAGAGTGGAGAGAGCTTAAGTCCATTAAAAATATCATTGATTTTGAAGGACGCCCCGCTTTTGGAATGAACGAAGAATCAGTCGGCTATGCCTTTTGCAAGATATTATCTAATAAAGACCAGATAGTGCTGTTTAAACTGAGAAGCGACGATGGCATCAAAGTCTAGTTAAACGGTGAAAATATTATTACCAATAATGTTGCTCGTGGACTGGGAACGGAAGAGGATATTGTAACCGCTTATTTAAGAAAGGGCGAGAATAAACTTCTCATAAAAGTAAGCGACCATTATGGCGGTTGGGGTTTCGAGTGCGATTTAGTTTCTATAGACGGCAGTGAAATAGCCGGTTTAAAATTTAAACCTGCCGCCCTTTCACTTAAAAGAATACCGGTAAAAAATATTACCGCTTCTTCTATTCAGGGCGGAAACAGCAATTTATATAACCCCCTTTATGCAGTCGATGCTGATGAGAAAACACGCTGGAGCAGCCAGCATGCCGACCCACAGTATGCTACTATTGAGTTTAACAAAAAAGAGAAATTAAAAAGAATAGACCTTTTATGGGAAACCGCCTATGCTAAAAAATATGTTTTAAGCACCTCTTTAGACGGCGAAAACTGGCAGGAAATTTATTCCACGGATTCTGGTAAAGGAGGCTGTGAAGTTATTCCCTTAAAGGAACCCGTAGAGGCAAAACTTTTAAAATTACTTACCTTAGAAAGAGGCACCGACTGGGGTTATTCTCTGTGGGAAATTGAAATCTACGGGAAAAAACAATAGAAAATTTGCTTAGTTTTCAACAACAAAAAAAGCGCATGCTAATAATTGCACATCCAGCCGAGACAGATAGGCCTGCCGGCAGGTAGGGCTTGAAAAATAGACACCCTGAAGGTATAATAAATATATAAGTTAATGGGGGTGTAAAATGTCAAAAAGGTATTTAATTTTTAGTGTTCTATTTGGTGTAATTATTTTTTGCGTTGGCACTGCTTTCAGCGACACGGTTTATTTTAATAATCATAAACTTGAAGGACGTATAGTGGAAGAGACACCGGCTCATGTAGTAATAGAGACGTCCATCGGCAGCGCAACCATCACCAAAGATAGAATTACAAAAATTGAACGTCTTAGCCAGGAAGAAAACTTTTTAAAGATGGGGGACAATCAATTTAAGCAAAAACGCTATAACGCCGCTATGGACTATTATAATAAAGCCCTTGAAGTTAACCCCGAATATGAAAAAGCTAAGGCGGCGCTGGCTAAAGTCAAAGAAATTAGGGAAGAAATCGCTCAACTGCGAAAACTTGAACTTGAGCGTCAAAAGAAACAAAGAGAGAAGAAAAAAGAAGAATTAAAAAAGAAAATAGGTATGGTGGTTGATGAAATAGATGGAAAGTTCGAAGTTGTTAATGTGGTAAAAGATTCTCCCAGCGACCGCGCTCAAGTCAAAGTCCATGACCGTATTATGAGCATCGACGGCTCTTCCACTAAAGACATGAGCCTGGAAAAAGCCTGGGAAAAGCTTTCGGGCAAAAGGCCCATAACACTTACTATCGAACGCGAGGTGGATGTATTGAGAAAACGGATTGAATACAGAAAAAGGAGTTTTGTAGGCATAGGCATGTTTTTTGATACGGACAATGAAGGTCTTTTTGTTAGCAGCGTTATTGAAGGTGAGTCGGCTGATAAAGCCGGGCTGGGGAGTGGGGATAGAATTATTAGTATAAACGGTAAACCCACCAAAGGCCTTGGCCTGGATGAAGCCGCAGAACTTATTGGCGATGGAGAATTGAGTAAAGTTAACATTGTCATAAAAAAAGACGTTAAGATAGAATAGTGAAAAAGGTAGTTTTTGTATTTCTTTTTGTTTATGTCGTTTTTTTCGCGAGTATTGCTTTCACCGATTATCTTTCCATTGACACTTTTGATGATGAGGTCAGGCCGAATAATCTGGGCGGTGATTATGGAATTTGGTCGCTGGATTGGGATGATTCAACTCAGAGTTGCCGGATGTACCATGATAGGTTTGAGAAGTTAAATGATAGAGGTGCCTCGGTAAAGATAGTATACGATGTTGATTCTAAAAATAAGGCCGCCTGCGGCTTTTTTACCATTTTGAGCGGTGTAGATTTAAGTGAATTTAATCGGTTAGTTTTTTATATCAAAGGAGACGAAAAGCAAGGTTTTACCGAGAGCCTGGAAGTTGAAATTTCAAATCCCACCGAGGTAAGTAGATATTTAGTTAATGATATAACCGATAAGTGGCAGAGAAAAGTAATACCGCTGGCTAATTTTAAGAGGATATCCGATTGGTCTAATATAACCAAGTTTGCTATTGTTATTGAAGATAATAATGTGACCAAAAAAACCGGCGTTATTTATATTGACGATATTTACTTCTCCGACTCTGGAAGGGCTATGTAGTTTTGAACGGCAATAACAACTTAAATTCATATAAAAAATACGGACATTTTTCGAAAGATTCAGCTGAATTTATAACCACCCGACCGGATACTCCACGCCCGCGATTTTATAGGTGTTAAAGTTATTACTCCAGTGGAATTGATTATTCGCTTTTCTTCCTCAAAGCCTCCTCGAACTCAAAAAATCTAAACCAAGCCCTTCTTCATTTCACATGATTAAAAATAATTTTTTGACATTTGGTCTGTTTTTGTATAGACTGAAGCTGTGTAAGTGGTTACATTTTAAAGAAAGAATATAAAAGGATTTTAAAAATGGCTAAGACCATAAAGGAAGTGGCCAGGAAGGCCAGGGTTTCGGTTGCTACCGTTTCCAGAGTTTTAAATAATTCACCCCTTGTTAAAGCTGATACCCGAAGGAAGGTTTTAAAGATAGTTAAAGAATTGGAATATTTTCCTAATGTCTTTGCCAGGGGCTTGAGTAAAAACAAGACAGAGATTATCGGCCTTGTGGTTCCGTCTTCTCCTTTTTTATTTTCCGCTTATTTTTTTAATGAGATATTAAGGGGTGTTGAATTTACGGTTTCCAGTAATAATTATAAATTATTGCTTAATGTCGAGCAGTCTGGGTTTGAAGAAAACGGCGTTGCTACTCTTTTTGACCAGCGGCAGGTTGACGGGGTAATCATTGTAGCCATGCCCCTGGATGCGCTGGCTAAAGCTGGATTAAAGGATAAAAAATTCCCGTTGGTTTTAATAGCTACTCACGCCCCCAAATTTAACTGCGTTTATGCTGATAATATAAATGGCGCTTTCTCTGCCACCCGGCATCTTATAGATTTAGGCCATCGCAGGATTGCTATTATAAACGGCGTTATGAACGGTTCAGACGGTCAGGAAAGGTTTAAGGGATATAAAAAGGCACTTTTGCGCAGTAATATCGAATACAGGCAGGAATTGGTTGGTGTGGGCAACTTCAGGCAGGAAGAGGCCTATAAATCCATGAAAGACCTTTTACACTTAAAGCCTCTTCCCACAGCTGTCTTTGTCGCCAATGACCTTATGGCCATAGGCGCTATGAAAGCCATTAGAGAAAAAGGCCTGCGCATCCCGAAGGATATATCTATAGTGGGCTTTGATGATATTGACCTGGCTACTTTTGTTGACCCCCCCTTAACCACTATCAGGCAGCCCATGTTTGATATTGGCAGAGTGGCGGTTGAGAATTTAATTACCCTTATAGATAAAAAAGAATCAAAGCACACGCAAAGGGTCTTAAAGACAAAATTAATTATCAGGGAATCAACAGCTAAGTGTAAAAAATAACCTATTAAAAGGGGTTTTTTATGAATTTTAAGATAACCGATAAAGCTTTCAAGTTAAATAACAAGGACTTTTTTGTTTATTGCGGTGAAATCCATTATTTTCGCCTGCCCAAAAGAGACTGGGAAAAGCATATTATTAAGGCCAAGGAAGCCAATTTAAATTGCATTGCTTCCTATATACCCTGGTCCTGGCATGAATACAAAGAAAGAAAGTTTGATTTTAGAGGAAAGACGAATGTCTCCCGGGACCTATATGGTTTTTTAAAATTAATTAAAAAACACAATCTTTATTTTATCGCCAGGCCGGGCCCTTATATTCTGGGGGAATTTACAGACCAGGGTGTGCCCGGATGGCTGGTTGATAAATATCCTGAGATTATCCAGAGAGATTCAAAAGATAGGCCCATTTCTTCTAAGGTAGCTTCGCTTATGCATCCTTTATTTTTAAAATATACACAGAAGTGGTATGACAGAATAATGCCCATCATAAGAGAAAGACAGATAACCAAAGGTGGGCCCATAGTAATGGTTCAGGCCTGTAATGAAGTTGGGGTGGGCATCTGGATTACAGGAGAAGGGGATTATAATCCCGTTGCTCTCGATTATTTTCACCGTTATCTTAAAGAGGAATATAAAGACATAAAGAGGCTGAATTCTATTTGCGTAAGCAAATATGATGATTTTAATCAGATAGAACCTCCCAGATTGCCTGCCCAATCAAGACAGGATTTGATACGCTACTATGACTGGCACAAGTTTCATAGAAGATATTATTATTTATATATAAAATTTCTGTACCAGCTCATGTGTAAGAAAAAGATAACAGTCCCCATTTTTCATAACATTCCGGGTTGGATTTTTGGCAAGGCCAATGACTATCCGGTCTGCGCCACCATGTATAACGAAGTGGCCAAGCTTTACCCAAAAGTATTTCTGGGCGTTGACCATATCCCCGAAAACCCTTCTTTTAAGAACTTTCACGACGATTTAATAGCCAATCAGGTAGCCAGGGCTATTCACGGAGGAAAAGCTCCCCTTATGGTAGTTGAGCTTCAAGCCGGCACGCGGGAACACTGCGTCAGAACCTATGCCAACGAACTGGATTTATTTTATAAGGCCTGTCTGGCAGATGGTATTACCGGTATGAATTTTTATATGTTTAGCCAGGGCATTAATCCTAAAAGAAGAGGAAGCACAGGCCCTGTTTTTTACTGGGAGACTCCGCTTAACGCCAGGGCCGAAGAGGGCCTGCTTTATTATAAAATAAAAGATTTAGGACAGTTTATAAAAGAAAATACCACCAAACTTATAAATACCGAAATCAAAAGTGAAGTGGCTGTGGGTTTTTATCAACCCTATTATCAAACCGAGCTTTTAATACCGGCCCTTGGTCCTTCAAAGATTGACTTAAAAAGCTTTTCCTTAGAATATGAACCGAAATTTTTAAGAGACAAAATTTTATTTGATGGCATTTTGAAAATCTTGCGAATTCTCGGGTTTACCCACAATATACTTGATTTGCAGCTGGCGAAAAAAGAAGAAATGCTTAAATTCAAACAATTATGGGTGGCATCCTGTGATTTTATGGATAAGGATACGCAAAAGAAATTGGTCAATTTTGTAAAAAGCGGGGGCAGTTTGGTGATAATGCCGACTTTACCTGACAAAGATTTACATTTTTTAGATAGTAAATATATGTATGAAGAGTTTAAGATAAAAAAGAAAAAGACCATTTATCCGGGGTGCCCCAAAATAGATATACTAAAAGTTAAAGACTTACACTGCGCCTACCCTGTTAATTTATATGAACCCGGTAATGCCAGGATAATAGCTAAGACGCCCGAAGGTAAAACCTGCGGTCTCAGGAAGAAAATAGGCAAAGGATTTGTTAATCTTATCGGCAGCAGTTTTATTTATGAGAGCCGGGAGAATTTAGAGGCCTATGAAGAGCTTTTAAAACTTGATTCCGTTAACAAAGAGGTAATTTGTGATAACTCTGACTTAACCGTGATAAAAAGAGATGGAAAAGGATATTGTTATTTATTTATTCTAAACTTCCACCCGGTTGAAAAAATAGGCAGGGTCTTTTTTAAAAACCCCCGGACCAAAAAAAGGCAAGCTTTCCCCGCTAAGGGAAATTTGTGCGTCCACGCTCATTCTGCCATAGTAGTTTATTTGAAGTTTTGAATGATCTTTAAAAGAAGAAACATACAGCTCCTGTTTGCCGAAAATCTTAAAATAATTTCAGTGATCGCCCAAAATAAACATAAGCCGGTATAATTTATTATAAAACCTTCTTTTTTCATGATATTGACGATTTGCCGGCAATGTGGTATATTGAAAAAAACATATTTTTCGTTTTTATTTTACATTCCCATGCAATTGCAATTCTGTCAGGGGCCCTATAACAGCAAGGCATATTGATTCATTCAGGAGAGAACAGATGAAGCTTTTAGTTGTTAATTGTGGAAGTTCTTCCATTAAATATCAGTTATTTGAGATGCCTCAAGAGAGGGTTTTGGCTAAGGGTTTAGTTGAAAGAATAGGTGAGTGTGACAGTCGGTTTGTTTATAATAAAGATTCCAAACAAAAAAAAATAAGCTTGTCCATCAAAAATCATAAGCAAGGGCTTAAGCTTATCATCAATACCCTAAGCGATAAAAAAATAGGTGTTTTGAAAAACATCGGAGAAATTAAGGCCGTTGGCCATCGGGTTGTTCATGGCGGAGAATCTTTCAGCAACTCCACAGTGATTACACCCAAAGTTCTTAAAACCATAAAAGAATATATAGACTTAGCCCCCTTGCACAATCCGCCCAATTTAGCTGGCATAGAAGCAGTCAAAGAATATCTGCCGAAAGCCATTAACGTGGCAGTTTTTGATACCGCTTTTCATCAGACTATTCCTCCGGCAGCTTATCTTTATGCGCTGCCGTATAATTTTTATAAAAAATATAAAATCAGGCGCTATGGTTTTCATGGTACCTCCCATCGCTATGTTGCCGATCGATTTGCTCAACTGAGCAGAAAACCCAAAAACAAAATAAGCTGTATTACCATTCATTTGGGCAATGGCTGCAGCATGACGGCTGTTAAGAACGGTGAGTCTATTGATACCAGCATGGGTATGACGCCATTGGAAGGATTGGTTATGGGCACCAGGAGCGGTGATATAGACCCGGCCATCATTTTTTATTTGTTTAAGAAAAAAATGGCATTAAAAGAAATCAATCACATTCTAAATAAAAAAAGCGGTCTTTTGGGTACTTCAGGTATAAGCAATGATATCCGGGATCTTATTAAGGCCGGCAAAAAAGGCAATAAGAGAGCCAAGCTGGCTCTGGATATTTTTGCCTACCGCGCCAAAAAATACATCGGGGCTTACCTGGCAGTGCTTGGTGAGTGCGATGGCATTGTTTTTACGGGTGGTATCGGCGAAAATGCCTATCAGGTCAGAGAAGCTATATGCTCAGGGCTTCAATTGCTTGGTATAAAATTAGACAGAAATAAAAACAGGCGTGTTGCAGGCGTTGAAAGTTTAATCAACAGTAGAGACTCAAAGATAAAAATTTTTGTTATTTCCACTAACGAAGAGATATGCATAGCTCGCGATACATATAAAATGAAACTAAAACTTATGAAGCGTAAGCGAACATAAACTTATAGCTGAACTTGATCCGCCTCAGGCGGATTTAATTCCGACATATCCGCTTCAGGCGGATGCCGTCATTAAAGGAGATGGCATAAGATGCAAATTTGTATTTTTGAAGATAAAAAAAGCCCCGGGAAACTTTATCCTTTAACTTATTTAAGAGCCACCTTTGAACTTAAATGCGGCAGGACCAGTTTGCTTAATAAATTAACCTCATGCTTTAAAAATAAAAAAATTAATCTGTGGGTAAGAAATTGTCTTATTGAGACAATGAAAGAGAAATTTAATTATCCTGTCAATGATATCGAGGCCTTAAAAAAGGATGATTTGCTTTTAATTTCTGGACGGCTTTTGGTGAACGAGGAGATGAAATTTGAAGAAAAGGAAGGTATTTATTATAATGAAGGCGAAAAAGAAGAAGAAAATATCGTTTTTGTCTATGTACAAAAACAAAAATTAAAGAACTTAAAAAATATTGAAGATATCCTGGCTTTGAACCTGCCTTCACGGAAAGCTAAAGCCATGCTTATAAAATATCCCTGGGACATTATCAATGAAAATCCCCGGCAGATCGAAGCTGATTTTAAAAGACTTGGCAAGTCTAAAGAATTACCTGATTTGGCAACAATAGTGGGAGAGAAAAATAAAATTTATATTGGAAAAAATGTAGAAATTTATCCGCATTCAGTGCTTGAGACCGTTTGCGGCCCGATTATCATTGAAGATGGGGCTAAGATTTTTCCTTTTAGCAGAATTGAGGGCCCGGCGGTTATTGGCAGGGATAGTCAGATATTTTCGGCCAGGATTAGAAACGGCACAACCATTGGTGAGGCCTGTCGGGTGGGTGGTGAAGTTGAACAAAGTATTATACACGCCTATTCCAATAAGTATCACGATGGTTTTTTGGGACATAGTTATATTTGCGAGTGGGTTAATTTAGGAGCATTAACTACCACCAGTGACCTTAAGAATGACTATGGATCTATTTCTGTCTATATTGAGGGAAAACGCATGGATTCAAAGAATGCCAAAGTAGGTTCTTTTATCGGCGACCATGCCAAGACTTCCATTGGCACCCTTTTTAATACCGGCAGCGTTGTTGGAATTATGAGCATTGTTGTTGGCAGCGGCGGTGTTTTGCCGAAAACCATTCCATCTTTTTGCTGGTTTTTAAACAGAAAGCCAACCAAAGGATATGGTTTTAAAGTACTCCTGGATACGGCCGTGAAAGTTACTTCAAGAAGAGGCAAACAATTAACAGAAGCCCAGGTAAAATTATTTGAGTTTACAAAAAAATTAACAGAAAGAGAAAATTTAGAAAATTATCCCTGAGGTTTTTTGAAAATTTTAGCATTAGGAATTCAGAGTTTTTTAACAGAGAGACAACAAGATGAATGATAGGCAATTTAAGAAAAGAAGGAAGTATTTAGTTGATAAAAAATTTCAGTTAAGATATACCGCCAACACCTTGATATTTATCCTGATTGCTTTTTTTATCTTTACGGCGGTTTTTTATCAAGTGGGCTTCGTGCCTTTACTTGAAAAATTAAAGAATGTTTATCCGGAGGCACGGCTTTTTATTATTTTAAAGGGTGTTTACAAAAATCTGGTTATTGCTTTTTTGTTTCTTCTGGCAGTTACTTTTGCCTTTGCTGTTTTCAGGTCGCATAAAATAGCAGGTCCGCTTTTTCGCTTAAAGGGTCATATCCACCGGATGAGTAACGGCGATTTTTCAAGCAGGGTTAAATTGAGAAAGAAAGATGAACTAATAGTTCTGGCTGATGAAATTAATCTTTTAAGCCAGAACATCAGCCTTTTAATCGAAGAAGCAAGTGGCCTTAATCAAAGAATGCAGTTGGCCACAGATGAGTTGCGCAACAAAATTAAAACTAAACCAGGTGAGCACACGTCTTTAGCTGAAACTTTATCACGGCTTGAAACAGAGATAGAACAATTTAGAGAAATTTTAAAGCAGTATAAAATATAAAAACAGAATTCAATCCGCCTAAGGCGGACAGGGATTAAAAATAATATAAAGAAAGGATTAAAAATGAAGCCATTAAAAGTCGGAGTTTCAGGTATTAGAGGTATAGTGGGAGAGGCTTTTAGCGCGGAGGTGGCGCTCAAATTTTCTCAAAGTTTTGGAACATTAATGAAAAAAGGCAAAATTATTGTTTCAAGAGATACAAGGACCTCCGGTTATATGTATAAGGCCCTGGTAAAAGCGGGGCTTCTTTCCACCGGCTGCGCTTGTATAGACCTTGATGTTTGCCCTACTCCCACCACACAAATCATGGTTAAGGAGTTAAAGGCAGGCGGCGGAGTTATAGTAACTGCCAGCCATAATCCCATCGCCTATAACGGATTAAAGTTTATTAACTCTAAAGGTCTATTTTTAAACAGTGCCGAAAGAAAAAGGTTGCTTGATATTTATCACAGGGAGAAATTTACTAAAGTCAAAGCCGACGAGATACACCCTGTTTCCTATGACAAGAGTGCCGTTGATAGGCATCTTGAACTGGTCTTAAATTTTATAAAACCGGACTTGATTAGAAAAAGACATTTTAAAGTGGCATATGATTGCTGTAACGGTGCCGGTTCGGTCATAACCCCTAAATTAATGGAGAAATTGAGGGCCAGGACAGTGGCTTTAAATGATGAACCAAGCGGCCTTTTCCCTCATTCGCCGGAACCGGTACCTAAAAACCTGGGACAGTTATGCAAAGCTGTCAAACAGAATAAATGTGATATTGGTTTTGCACAGGATCCCGATGCCGACCGGCTGGCTATCATTGATGAAAAAGGACGCTCCGTAGGAGAAGAATACACTCTTGTTCTGGCGGTAAAATTTATTTTAAGGAAAAATCCGGGCGGTGTGATAGTAACTAATCTTTCTACTACCCGTGCCATAGATGATGTGGCCAGACAATTCGGCGCTAAGGTCATCAGGACCAAAGTGGGTGAGATAAACGTGGTTGAGAAGCTCATAGAAAACAAAGGCCTTATCGGCGGAGAGGGCAATGGGGGAGTTATTTTGCCTGTTATACTTCCCTGTCGTGATAGCATTGCTGCTATTATGATTGTTCTTGAATATATGGCCAAAGAAAGAAAGAAGCTATCTGAGATTTTAGCTGATATTCCTAGGTATGAAATAATAAAGAAAGCTATTGATTGCTCTTCTGAGGAAGCCCGGATGGTAATAAGGGAATTTGAGGAGAAATACAGCTCTGAGAAAATAAATACCCTCGACGGCATAAAAATAGACTTTAAAGATACCTGGGTGCATATCCGCCCATCAAACACAGAGTCCATTATGCGTATTATTGTTGAAGCCAAAACTTTCACCAAAGCTCAAAGATTAATTAACAGGATGATAAGAGAAATTAATGAAATAAGACGACTGGCAGCCTGACTGTGCGAGGTTAAGCCTCGCACAGTTAACCAAGCTAACCTGTTCCGCCTGCGCGGTGGAACAGGTTTTTCTTTTTGTGCGTATGTGTGCGAGGTTAAGCCTCGCACATTTGATGTTGACAAAAGATGTTTAGGGCGATATACTGTCGGTATTATACTGGTATGTTTATACTATAGGGATTGAGATGACTAAGAAAAAACCAAAAGTGGATAAATCTAAAGCAATTTTTTTGTATCGTCAATTTGCTGACATTTTGCGCAAAGAAATTTTAAGCGGCCGGTACAAGCCCGGCGAATATATTCCTTCCGAACGCCAGTTAAGCCAAGCCCATAGCATTAATCGCATTACCGTCAGACGAGGCCTTGCCCAATTAATTAAGGAAGGATTTTTATATTCAGTGCCCGGAACAGGAACCTTTGTTCCGGAAGCAAAGGGTATACAACAAGCCATAGAGAGAAAAAAGAGCTTCAAGAGATTGGCTAAAAAGAAAAATATAAACTGCATACTAAGATGCTGCTATCCCGCCAACCGATCTCCTATCTTCTTAAGTCCGTATTATATGGATATTTTTGCTATGCTTCAAAAAGAATCTTCCCGATTAGGCTATAATGTCTCTTTTAATTTTATTATCTCTTTAAAAGAAGAAAAGGAAACCGCCCGTACTATTTTAGAGACAAATAGCGACGGCATTATCCTAATAGGCAACATGGAAAAAAATTTTATACTAAGTTTGTATAATAAAAAAATTCCCTTGATGTTGGTAGACAATTATCTTGATAAACCAAATATATCTTCAGTCATGCCTGATAATAAAAAGGGTGCTTATATGGCTGTTAAATATTTGATTGGCTTAGGACACAGAAAAATAGGTTTTATTTCAGCTCCGCTTGATCAACCAGCTGCCACCGAACGCCTTGAAGGATATAGCCAAGCCTTAAAGGAAGCCGGGATTAAATTTGACGAAAATTTAATTGTCGAAAACTGTTTTCTGGTGGAAGATGGATATAGGGCTATGGAGAAATTCTTGAAGAAAAAAGCATTGCCGACAGCCATTTTTGCTATAAATGACGAAACCGCCATAGGGGCCATAAAAGCTATTAGAGAAAAAAGCAAACTCCTGATTCCGCGAGATATTTCCGTTGTAGGCTTTGACGATATAGAGTGGGCATCTTATTCCTGTCCCCCCTTAACCACCGTAAAAGTCCATAAGGAAGAAATGGGTGCCATTGCCGTGAGAAAACTGGCTGAGCTTTTAAAAGGAGAAACCAGTCTTCCCACCAAAACAATTGTTCCGGTTGAGCTTATTATTCGTCAATCCTGCCATAAGCCTCGTCGATAGAAAACTATAAATATAAAACAAGCTTAATCAAACAAAAAGTTACCTGTAAAAAGACAAAAAAACACTCTTGACAATTGTCGAGATATTTGGTAAACTACAAATGTCCTCATATAAGGACATTTTTTTATAATAAATTCTCAAAACGTGGCAATGAAGATATATAATGGCAAAAAGGCGAAAACCGGTCACCATAAAAGATATTGCTAAAAGGGCAGGTGTGGCTCATTCCACCGTCAGTATGGTTATGAATGAGCGTAAATACGTAAGCCAGCCCATGCGAGAAAGGATATTGAAGGTGGTGCAAGATATGGGCTACCAGCCAAATTTAATTGCCAGAAGTCTTATCAGCCACCGTTCGCAAGCGGTGGCCGTTGTCTTTCCGGAAAGCCCCTATTTCTTTACCATCACTTACTTCCTTCAGATTATAAATGGAATCCAAAACGCCTGTAAAAAG
>CAYUDR010000003.1:0-27178 GCA_964443705.1 uncultured Planctomycetia bacterium
AAACACCACCCCCAGGATGGGCAACAAAAAAAGTATTTTCAGGAAAGAAAGAGGATGAACTTTACAATTTAATAAATAAAAACAACCAAAAAATAGAAAAAATTATAAAAGAAAATGAAAAGCTTAAAATAAAACTAGAAGAAGAAATGCGGTTAAAAGATTTGCTTTTTGAACAAGGCAAACCTCTTGAAAATGCAGTGATAAAAGCACTCAAAATACTTGGTTATAAAGCAGAAAACTATGACGATGGTGATTTAGAAATGGACCAAGTTATTGTAAGTCCAGAAAAAAATAGGTACATTGGTGAGAATGAAGGTAAAGACAACAAAGATATAAATGTAACAAAATTTAGGCAACTTGTGGATACATTAAACGCAGATTTTGCAAGAGACGAAGTAGAAGAAAAAGCTTTTGGAATATTATTTGGTAATGCTGAAAGGCTCAAGGATCCCTCAAAGAGAAAATTGGACTTTACTGCTAAGTGTAAGTCAGGGGCACAAAGAGAAGGAATTGCACTTGTGAAAACAGTTGATCTTTTTGAAGTTGCTAAATTTCTAAATGAGAATAGCGATGAGAAATTTAAAAAAGATTGTAGAAATGCTATTCACAGAGATTTAGGGAAAATAGTTGCATTCCCAGCCATTCCAAAGAATGAATGATTTAGCAATAAAACACATAACAACTCAATCCAGCTGACCCTTCCCGCGCGCTTTCGCGCTTGGTCGGGCAGCTGATTTCGGGTGTTAATTTTAATAAATCTCACTTGCTGCCGCACAGATGGTAAGTGATAGTAAATTTCACCTAACTCAAATAATTTTTCTAACGGCATCCAAAACATCCTCTATTTTTATAACCTTGAGACACTCAAAATCTCTCTGGCAATTATGGGCAAGGCAAACCTTGCAACCGACATCCTTATGAAGAACGATATCGTTTTTCCCTAAAGGCCCCCATCTTCTGGGGCTTAAGCCGGGTTGATTGCGACCAAAAATAGCTACCACCGGCGTACCCACTGCCACACTGATATGAACCGGACCAGAATCGTTTGAAATTAATAAGTGGCTGGCGGCAAGCAATGCGGCTATCCTGCCTAAAGATACGCCCTTTAAGATGCAAGCAGGTTTATTTTGACTCAAACGGTAAACATCATTTGCCGTTTGCTTATCTTCTTTGCCCGCAAAAACAATCACTTGTGCTTTAAGTTTTTCCTGGAGGCAATCATTTAATTTTGCGAAATTTTCAGCCGGCCATTTCTTGGAAATGCAACTGGCTCCCGGATGCAGGCAAAAAAGGGGCCTATTTCTGTCTATATTCTTTTCCAAAAAAAGGCCTTTAACCCACTTAAGATCGTCTTCTTTAACCTTCATAAAAGGTTTTCTTTCTTTTGAATCTATACCTATTTCCCTCAAAAGCTCAAGGCCATAATCAACTTCGTGCTTCAAACCCAAGTGTTTCTCATCGGTGACAGCCGTACTTAACAAGAAACCCAGTTTTCTCTTATATCCCACTCTCCTGCGTATGCCGGCTAACCAGGTTATTAAATGGACACGGTTTGTGGGATGCAAAATAATAGCCAAATCAAATTTTTTCTTTCTTAAAGCAAAAGCAAATTTTAAAGAAGATAAAAAACTCCCGTGGCGCCCGTATTTATCATAAATAATGACTTCGTCTAAATTAGGATTTCCATCCACAATATCTACGGCATAAGGCCTGACCATCATAGCTATGTGGCTTTGGGGGTAAGCATTCCTTATGGCCTTGATAGCCGGGGTAGAAAGCAAGACATCTCCGATTCTATCTGTGCGAATTACCAAAATTTTATCTGCTTTTATATTTTTATTCATTTAACTAACCAAATGCCGCCCACAATTAAAACTATACCAATTACACGATAAATACTCACACCCTCTCTTAGAATGATTATGCTTAGAAAAGCGGTAACTAACGGATAAGTCGCTGCCAGGGGAACAATTCTTGAAGTCGCTCCTAACCTTAGAGCTGAATAGTAAGTTAGCATACCAAGCAATCCCGCAAAAATAGCGCTTAAACTGAGTGCCAGGGCACTTTTCGTGTCCATATTAAATAAAGCATCTGCTTTCTTGCATACAAGAGTTGCCAGCAGCAAAAAAAGGGTAACTACTATGCTTCTAAAAGTAAGAGCCGATAAAACGTCGGTGCCTTTTAATCCTATCTTATCAAAAATAGGAGCCATGCCCCAGAAAAAAACGGTTAAAATTAAAAAAATGACTATAGCCATAATTAAACTCCTTTTTATAATTAAAATTTTCTCAACACTTCTATAACTTTATCAAAAACCATATCCACAGTTATTTTTTTAAGGCAGTCGGCTGGTTTCTTCCTAAAAATACATTGAGCTTTTTCACACGGCTGACAGTCCAAATTAACACTAATTATTTTGTGCATCAATCCGCGGGGAGCATATTTTCTGGGATCGGTAGGGCCAAATATGGCTATGACCGGAATATCCACTGCAGCCCCAAGATGCATGGGGGCACTATCGTTGGTAATTAAACAAGAACATTTTTTTAACACCTCAGCCAATACTCTCAAACTAGTCTTGCCGCATAAATTACAAATAGAACTTTCATTGTTACCCGCTAGCCGGAAACAGCCTTCTTCATCTTGCTTTGAACCAACTAAGACAATTTGCAAATCGCTGTTTACCTTAATTTGCCTGATAAGTTTGGCGAAATTCTCAAAAGGCCATGACTTTGTATCACTTCTGGCAAAGGGATTTATGGCTACTAATTTCTTATTCCCTAGATAGCCGCATTCTCCGAGCAAATGCCCTGCTTCCCTTTTATCTTCCTTTGAAGTCCAGATATAAAAAGGGGTTTTTTCGGTATTTAAATTTAGATTGAAGTATCTTTTAAACAAAGTCTTAAGTATATTCAAAAAAATATTTTTCTTATAAATTCTTTCATTATATCTTTTAAATAAGGGGGTTTTGTATCTCACCCCGCTGACAATAACAAACAGTGTATTTTTTAAATCTATAACCATGTCAAATTTTTCTTTGCGTAGCTTAAAAATAAGTTTTATCTTTTCATGCCATGAAGAAAATTTATTATAAATAATCACTTTATATAAAGAGGGATTGCCTTTGAAAAAATTAACCGTTTGTGGGGAGGCAACAACAGTAATTTTAGCCTGAGGGAAATGTTTTAACAGAGCGCCCAGAATCGGGGTGGTTAAAATCACATCACCTATATTAGTTAAGGTGATAAAAAGAATTTTTTTGACTTTAAAACTTTCCATTTTGTCAATTTTAAACTAAAAGAATTTTTTCCTCATCAATAATTTCAATTACTTTTTGAGGTGTAATGGCACGCATACATTTATTTAAGGAACAATTTAATTCGTAACATGGGACTAAACAACCAACATCTACCTGAATTAACCTGAATTTAGAAGAACCTATCGGACCTGTAATTTTAGGTGAGGTGGGCCCAAATAAGGCTATGGTCGGCGCTTTCATGCATATAGCTATATGCAAGGGTCCGGAATCGCCCGATATCACAAGGTGGCCTCGCTCATACAAAGCCGCCAGCCCAGCGAGTGATGTTTTCCCGGCAACAATGAGGGATTTATGCTTCATGGCCTTAGCAATATTTAATGCAAGTCCTCTATCTTTTTGCGCCCCGGTTATTATTACTTTTGCATTATATTTTTCTATAATTAAATCTCCAAGTTTTGCGAAATTCTCAGGTGGCCAGCGTTTGAGCAACCAGTTTCCTCCGGGATTTAAATAAACTAAAGAATCTTCCGTATTAATTTTATGTTCTTCTAAAAAAGATGAGGCAAAATCTCTATCCTGTTCCCTGATAAAAAACTGATAGTTCCTGCTTTTAGCCTCCAGGCCTCTCGGCCTCAGGAGATTTAAAAAATAATCTACTCGATGAATTCCTTTTTTCATTTCTATTTTTTCGGTTAAAAGAAAGGCGCTCTTTCTTCGAAAATAACCTATCCTCTGCGGTATACCGCTTAAATAACAAATTAGGGTTCTGGTAAATGAACGATGAAAAATAAAAACCGTGTCAAATTTTTTTCTTTTTAATAAAAGTATAAATTTCAGCTTACTTAAAAGAGAACGATGAATAGTTCTTTCATCAAAGAATATCAATTCATCAATATAAGGGTTATTTTCCAAAATTTCTTTACAGCGCGGCACAACCATGCAGGCCAGATAAGACAATGGATAAGACTCCTTGATTAATCTTATAGCCGGTGTAGAAAAAAGAACATCTCCTATCCAGTTGATATTAACTACCAAAATTTTCCTGTTTTTAAAATTTTTTCTGTTTTTCATCTAACACTTCTGTATATAAGGCCATGGTCTGTTTGGCCATCTTAAGGAGTGAAAACTTATCCTGTGCTATTCGCTGCCCCTCCTCCCCCATTCTCCTGGCTAAATCAGGAAATTTAAGAAGTTTACAAATAGCATCGGAAATGGCAGAAGGGTTTGCGGGCGGCAGGAGAAAACCATTTGAACCATCTTTTATAAGAGTATATATTCCACCTACATTACTAGCAATAACGGGCAAGCCGCTAGCCATAGCTTCCAGAATAGCGAGGCCAAGTCCTTCCTGAATAGAGGGCATAACAAAAATGTCAAAAGCTCCTAATGCTGTAGATGTATCTAAGACCGGTTCTAAAAAAATTACGTACTTTTCTATATTTAATTTTTTAACTAACCCGAGTAAGTGTTTTTTTTCAGGCCCATCGCCAATAATTAAAAATTTTACTTTTTTATTAAATTGCACAATTATCTTCGCAGCCCTAAGCAAAAAACGATGACCTTTAACGCTACTCAAGCGTGCGATTATACCAACAACACAAGAAGTATTATCAACATGAGCTTTGCGTTTAAAGTCTTTTATTTGCTGGAGAGATTTATTCATTTTGAACTTTTCAACTTCTACGCCGTTATGAATCAAGTATATTTTCTTTTTCCTCACACCGAAATCGTTCGTCAGATGCTCTCTGACCGCTTCACTAATAGCTATAACTGCCTTTCCCCACCCGGGAATTATTCGTCTGCCTAAATTCTGCTTAAAAAAACCGTGGCATGTAGAAATAAAAGGGACACCTGTCAGCTTTGAAACTAATCCAGCGCTTATTTGCGATACCCTGGTTTGAGCATGTATTATATCAATGCCCTGTTGTTTTATAAGAAAAGCTAATTTAAAAACTGCTATCCAGATTTTGGGATTCAATTCGCTTTTCGTATTAAGCGGTACATAAAAATGCTCAATTTTGTCTTTTTTTAATAACTGAACAAGGTCTCCTCCGCTGGAAGCCACAATAGGCCAATCTCCCATATCTTTAAGCTGTCTGGCCAGGGAAACAGTATAAGCACTTATTCCTCCAAAATTTAAATGGGTTGTTAGGAGTAAAATTTTCATCTTTTTTCTCTCATAAGAGCAAGAATAGACTTTTTCACTTCTTCAACACTTATTTGCCTAAGACAACTTAAACGTCGGCATGACGATTTATAACAAGGCGAACAAGGCAAGTCTTTTTTTAAAATAATACCATTGGCCTCGGGCAACATGTGTTTCCGGGGATCAGTAGGGCCAAATAAAGCCAGATAAGGCACGCCCATAGCCACGGCTATATGCAGGGGAGCGCTATCGCTAGTAACATAGACACTACAGCTTTGTATAAGAGCTGCCAGTTGAGTAAAATTTGTCTTGCCACATGCGTTTATGGGCTTGCACTTGCAATTCTTTACAAAATATTTGCAAATTTCGACATCTTCACTCGTGCCGGTTACTACTATTCTCGATTTTAAAGTTTTGCTAAGGTTGTCGGCTAACTTAATAAAATTTTCAACCGGCCACCGTTTAGTCTGCCACTTAAGAGAGGACGAAATGTTAAAACCAATTAAGGATTGAGAAGATACCAACCAGTTACTTTTTAAAAAATCGTCTACAAATTTTCGGTCCTCGGTGGAAATCCAAACTTCAAGTTTTCTGTTTCTTATTTGGATTTCCAATAGATCGAGCAATTTTTGCTGATGACTGATGGGATCGAACTTTTCCTTGAGCCATTTCTGTTTATGGTTGAGAAGAAAACTCAACTTACCGTTGCCCCATCCATATCGTGAGAAGGAAGCGCTGAGAAAAGAAATAATATGGGATTTGCGGTTATTTTGTAAATCTATAACTAAATCGATGTGGCAACGCCTTAATTTCTTTGAAGTCTTTAAAATTGAAGCCAGGTTACTCCTCGACTTTTCCAGCAAAATAATTCTATCTATATAAGGACATCTGAGAACCGCCTCTTTGGCAGCCTGAGTGGTTAATAGAAAAATTCGAGCCTTTTGATATTTTTTTCTTATAGCGCGAAGACTTGGAATAGACAAAATGACATCACCTAAAGCAGTCAATTTAATAACCAAAATATTTTTCTCAGATAATTGGCTTTTATAAAGATTTATAGTGCGCTGTGTCATTAAATTCAGGTTATAATTTTTCTCAACTTTCTCCCTGGCTTTTTTTCGCAATTTTGCTGCTAACTCTCTGTTTTTATAAATTCTTAATACAGCTTCATAAATAGATTTCGGGTCGTGTGGATCAACCAAAACTCCTGTTTCACCATCATCAATTATATCCACAATTCCTCCTACCCTGGTGGCAACTACCGGCACACCCACAGCCTGGGCTTCAATTATAACTCTGCCGAATGCTTCCGGGGCGGTGCTGGCCATAACTAAACAGTCGACTTTAGAAAGAAGTGAAGGAATATCCTTTTGGTCTCCAAGAAATTCAACATATCTTTCCAGGCCAAATCGTCTATTTAGCATTAAAAGTTCACCTAAATATTTTTGTTTATCTTTAGGCGGACTCCCGGCGATGATAACTTTCAACTTCGGTATAAGGCGTGTTAATTTAGCTATGGCTTTAAGAAAATAATTGTGACCTTTTAGGGGAGTTATGCGGCCAATCATAGCAATTACAAATTCTCCTCTAGTATCACTTAATTTTGGATTATAATGAAAAGTTTTTAAATCCACGCCTCGCGGAATTACACAAATTCTTTCTTCGCAAACCCCAAAATCTTCCACCATATGACGGCCGATGACCCTGGAAGCAACAATACATTTACTACCCCACCCCATAACTCTACTTCCAAAATGTTTTGAGTAATAACCATGACAGGTAGTAATAAATTTTGTTTCTGTTTGACGGCAGGCAAAATAGGCAATCCAGGCCGGGATACGGCTTCTGGCATGAACAAGGTCAATTTTCTGACTCTTGATAATCTGCGCTACTTTTTCAATACATGGCAGAATGCTAAAAAAAGATTTCTTGTCAACCGGCAACTGATAATGAACGGCCCCCGTCTCTTTGAGAAGAGAAACTAGTTTGCCTCCGGCAGAAACACAATAAGCATCGTGGCCTTCATTAATCAGTTTTCTGGCCAGGTCAATCGTGCCTCTCTCGACTCCACCATAATTTAAAGACGGCAAAATTTGTAATATTTTCATACCAAAAACTTAACTGCTTCTTTAATTTTATCTTTATTTGAAATAAGAGCTCTTCTTGGACCCGCTGAAAATAAAGTGATAATTTGGCTCTTTAAATCTTCATCCATTATTTTGAGATAACCCTCTTTTTCTAATTGCTGAATCAGCCTTTCTTGCTTTGTGAGCGCGGCCTTTCTCTTGGGTGGCAAAAAAACTATTAATTGCCTATCAGTAGAGGCCACTTCAGTTACCATAGAAATGCTTTCTCCGGAAACAATAGCCACTCCTGTTAGGCCAAGAAAGGCAACTACGGCATCTGGCATATTAACTTTATTAGCTATTAATAAAAGGGCACATTTTTCTTCCTGACTAAATTCTTTTTCTAAAAAATCTTCAAGCCAGGCGGGGCTGCGCCGGGAAGTGGTAACTAAAATTTTCGTATCCAGTTGCGCGGCGGCAACTTTGGCAGCTTCTACTATTTTTTTTATCTGTCCGGATTCATAAATAAAAGCCGGTGTCTGGCCACCAAAGAACAAAGAGATGCAATAAGGATTCTTTAATTTCAATTTACAGATGAGTTCTTTCGATTTTTCCTCAACAAATTTAGAATCAAGGTAAGCTGGGGCTCCTAAAGTTCTAATTATCTTTTTATCAGCAACTGGTCCAACATCATGAGCGGGTACTATAGCTAAATCAAATCGGGAAATTGGTAAGGGGGGTTTCATAACTACTACGCTTTTAGCCAAATTTTCTTTAGCTAATAATAAATTAACGCCGGCTACAGCAGAACCGACACTGATAAAAATATCTGCAAAACAACTCTGTAAATTCAAAAAAGACTCTTCAGTAAGGGCAAATTTTAAACACCATAAACACCCCTGGCATCTACTGTTAAAAAAATGCGCACTTAATTTAAATAAACTTTCCCTCCATTTGTTTTTAAATTTGACTTCTATTATTTTGTATCCAGAATGTTTAAATTGATAATCTCCCAGCGCCCTAAAACCTAATTCTGACAATTTTTCTGTAATCAATTGAGCTACCGCCTTGGCTTGGTTAAGATGGCCGGCTTTACCATCTGAGAGCACTACTACAGCGCGTTCTTTACTTGATTTCCAGCGCTTTAATGTCCATAACCATTGCGCGGGAAATTCGGCAACTTTTTTTTCAAGCAGGTGATTAAATTTCCCTGCCCAAGTTTTTAAAATATCCTCCTTGCTAAGCTGATTATCTTTTATGCTAATGGAATCTTCAATATAAATAGTGTGGTGGCCATTTTTCCCGCGCACAATAAAACAGGGCAAAACTTGCAAAAAATTCCTGTATGCTATCTCAAATGGCCCGCGAGCTGTCATGGCGCAGCGCCCGAAAAAATCTGTCTCAAGGCCGTGATTGCCTCCATCCTGGTCACAAAGCACACCCACTATCTTATTCTCACCAAGGCCCTTTAAAATTTGCCTCAACCCCCATCCTTTACTTATAACCTCACAACCATGAAGGCTGCGATAATGGTCTAAAAGGTTATTTAGGGCATTGTGCTTCTGGAGAGTTGCCAGAACCATCATCGGAAAACCTTTTAAGCTGGAAACCTGAGCCGAAAATTCCCAGTTACCAAAATGAGCTGTGAGTAAAATAAGACCTTTTCTTTCATCAAGAGAATTCTTTATTTTTTCAAAGCCGAAAATTTTTACGTGCTTTTCAATATATTTCCCATCAAGGGAAGGAAATCTTAAAACCTCTACTATATTCATCCCCATATGCCCAAAAAGTCCTGCCAGAATTTTCTTAATTTCTGGTGGAGTAAATTTATAAGAGAAGGCTAGTTTTAAATTGGCATATGCGATTCTTTTTGCCCTGGAATTAGAGAAAAAAAATACTCTTCCCGTAATTTGGCCTATCCATAAAGCCACGCTAAGCGGCAGCTTGCGCAAAATTAGCGAGATAAATCTAAGCAGATAGATAACCGGGTATGAGTCCAAAAAATTTATCTTCATCATCTTTCTCTTTAAATTTAACCCCAATTGTAAGACAATAAACTTTTACATTAAGTTGGCTTGTATCTATTTTTAAAATATCTTTGAAAGTAGTAATATATACATCGAGTTTTTTTTCTTTTGAATCTTTTGAAATTAAATCTAAATCATTCTGGCTGTAAATATGATGGTCGAGAAAAAAAACTTCTGAAACAATTTTTATATCTATCTTTTTCAATGTCTCTATAAAAGCCCTATTGTTACCGATGCCACAAAAAACCCCCACAGATTTACCTTTCAAATTACCAAGAGAAACTGTTTTCTTATCATGAAAACAATAAAAATTTAAAGGAACAAAAAATATTTCAAAAATTTTAAAATCCGGCTTTATTTTTCTTAAAACTATACGGACTTTATCAACTGCTTTTTGAGACACCAGATTAACCCGACTCAAAAGAACAACATCGGCCCTTTTAATATGCGAAACTGGTTCTCTTAAAAAGCCAGCCGGCAGAACTTTTGTTTCTTTAAAAGGTGCGCTTACATCTAAAATGACTACATCTAAATTTCTTTTTATTTTCCAGTGCTGAAAACCATCATCAAGAAAAATATATTGCGGCTTAATTTCCTTTGCGGCCTTTTTTATAGCGGCTATACGATTTTTAGCCGCTAAAATATTAGCAGATGGCAGAAAAGATTTGATTTCTTTTGCCTCATCTCTTGCGTAACCACTTAGGCTAATGAGTATTTGCTTTTTTCTCTCAAGCAGTCTCTGGCTAAGGTAAATTAAAAAAGGGGTTTTTCCCGTACCGCCAACGGTTATATTTCCTATGCTGATTACGGGACAATCTGCCTCGAATTTTTTCAAAAATTTAACTTTATAAAGAAAAATGATAATATCTATAACAAGGGTATAAAGCAAAGAGAACAAAAATAATGAAAAACTTAGAAGTTGGCTAAAAAAATCTTTTTTTTTCTTAACAGCTATTCCGATTAAAAATTTCTTAATTTTCTCTGTCATCTCTTTTTGTTCGCCAGATAATAAAAACCTGCCTCTTTCTTATTTATCAGGATATATCTCAGGCAGTAATGATATTAGCTACGACTTTTTTTAAAATAACTACTCAAGAGAAAAACATCTTACACTCTTAATCCTTATCTGCCATAAAAATTATGCCTGCTGGCGGAGAATAAGGGTAATTGTCAAGCAATAAAGAGTGGGATTAGACCTAATATAAACCTCTTTAAATAATTTATGTTTTAAAACTAATGAATTTCTCCAGCTCTGCTTAAAGAAAATTTGGTAAAAAACGGACCTATAAGTTCGTAAACAATGGTGGTAACAATTATAGTAGAAAAAATAAGATTGCCCATTTGGGGTATATGCGCTTTGGCTATAAGGGCTAAGGCTAAAGCCACTCCAGCTTGAGGAGCAAGCCCCCAGCCGATATAGCGCCTTGTGGTAGTATCGGCCTTAGCTATTCTGGCGCCCACATAGGCTCCCAACATCTCTCCCGGCAAACGAGTAAAAATGTAAACGAAACCTATCACGCTCAAGGCACCAAGTAAGTTTATCTCTAAATTAGCTCCCGCTAAAACAAAAAATAACAGATAAAAGGGGGCATCTACATTCCGCAAGGTATCAAAAAACTTATAACTGGTTTTGTGAATATTAACCAACATAGCCCCTAAAGTCATATTTGCTATAAGAACAGACAATCCAAAAAAGACGGACAGCCCAGAATTTAATAAAATAAAACCTAAAACATAAATTAAAAGTTCAGTCTGGCTGCCGATGTACTTTGAAAACCTGATGAAAAAAAATCCTAAAACACCGCCTAAAATAAAAGCGCCCAGAATCTCAACTAAAGCACCCAAACCACTTAAAATAGTCGAGCTGGTTGTTGCATCTACAGCTATGAATACCCTCGCTACGGCGAGCGAAAAGGCAAAAACAATAATACCCCAGGCATCATCAATTGCTACTACACCCAAGAGAGTATTAGTAAAAGGGCCCTTGGCTTTATATTCTCTGACTATCATCAAAATAGCAGCCGGAGCGGTGGCCGGTGCTATAGCTCCAAAAATTAAAGCCACATAAAACGGGAGTCCGGCAACCAACCACATAGCCAGTGTAACCAAAATCCAGGCCCCTAACACCTCTCCGATAGAGATACTCATTACTACTTTGCCAATTTTGCTAAAAATAGACCTTGAAAAATTCTGCCCAAGACTAAAGGCAATAAATCCCAGTACAACCGTAGAAATCAATCCCGAAGAAGAAAAAACACTGTCTGATATTAAATCTAAAAAAGAAGGGCCCAATAAAACGCCCAAGAGGAGGTAGGCGGTAACTACCGGTATACGAACTTTCTGTAAAAACTTAGTAAAAATAAAACCGCATATCAATATTAAACCAAGGCTCAAAATCGTCGTTTGCTCAATATTCATTCAATAACACCTTTTTCTTTAAAGAGAGTCAAAATTATGTCAAAAAGCGTAATGATGCCCACTAATTTATCATTTTCAGTTACCAGCAAGCGTTCTGTATTATTCACTTTCATCTCAGAATAGGCCTTGGTAATATTCTCATCGCCGGATATAGTTAAAAATTCCTGAGACATTAAATCATCTGCTACAGCCAAAATACCCATTTCACTCGACAGATCCGCTTCAAGTATTTCTTCTTCGTCGGTGAGTTCCAAAAAAGGATTGGCCTTGAGCATCTGAACAAGATTAGAGCTATATGGTTGAAATACTTTTAATATATCCTCAAATGTTACCACTCCAACAAGAACATCATTATTTTCAACAACCGGTAGAACATGAAAGTTATTTTTTTTAAAGGTTTTCATTATCCTAACCAGCGGAGTTGAGCGCTTTAAGGTAACTACCTCGGTTGTCATGCAATCTTTAACTCTCAATACAATCTCCTCTTTAATGACTACATCTGTGCTTTAAGGCCGATATATCGGATTTATGTTTCCTCTGTTGACATCAGGATCCATAAATCTAAGTTTCATTTAAATTATATAATAAAAGCGAGGGGAAACCAAGAAAAATCCAAAAGTACCTTTAATCACATAAACTTAGGACAAACTATATATTTTATTAAATTTTTTTCTTAGGACGGTAATACTTCTTGTATTTTTTAAGATAGACCTGTTTTATATGTGGTTGTGAATGGGGATAAATATATCCACTGCCCCTGCCAAGCTTTTTTGCTCCGGGGTAGTTAGAGTCTTTTAAATATTGAGGTATCTTCTGCGTGCGTTCTTTTTGTATGTCTTCACTTGCCTCATTAAGAGCTACATAACAAGCATTGCTCTTGGGGGCTGTGGCCAGATAACAGGCAGCCTGAGCGAGATTAATTTTGGCTTCAGGCAAACCAACTACCTCAACAGCCCTATAACAGGCGGTAGCCACACCAAGGGCATGGAAATCTGCGTTGCCTATATCTTCGGAAGCAAAAATAATCATCCTCCTGGCAATAAAAAGAGGGTCCTCACTCACATAGAGCATCTTGGCTAACCAGTAAATAGCGGCATCCGGGTCACTTCCACGCAAACTTTTGATAAAAGCTGAAATAGTATCATAATGCCCGTCACCTAACCGCTCATAAACAATTTCCTTCTTCTGAATAGACTCCAGAGCTATTTTTTTATCTATGATTATCAAATTTTTTTTGTTCTTCGGTGTGGTAAGAGAAGCGACTTCCAACGCTGTTAATGCCTTTCTAGCATCACCATCACAAAGAATAGCGTAAACTTTAAATGCTTTTTCGTTAAGTTCAACTGCCAGTTTACCCAGACCCCTTTCTTTGTCTGACACGGCTCGTTTTAAAATCTTCAATATATCCTGTCCGGATAGTTTTTTAAGCTCAAATATTAAAGAGCGGGAAATCAAAGGAGATATCAAGGCATGAGATGGATTAAAGGTTGTGGCGCCGATTAAAGTTAACTGTCCAACTTCAATTACAGGCATTAAAACATCTTGTTGGGCCTTATTAAAACGATGAATTTCATCTATGAAAAGAATGGTTTTTTTCCCATTCAGTTTCTGCCGTTCTCTTGCTGCCCCAATAACCTTTCTTAAAATTTCAACTCCGCAACTAACAGCATTTATACTTTCAAAATGAGAATTGGTAATCTGACTTATAACAAAAGCCAGAGCGGTCTTACCGGTACCGGGAGGTCCGTAAAGAATAAGAGAAGAAATTCTATCGGCCTTAATTGCGCGCCAGAGCAATTTGCCTTTTGAGAGAATGTGGCCTTGCCCTACAAATTCCTCCAGATTTCTTGGCCTCATTCTAAAAGCCAGAGGCGCATCTTTTCTTTTAAATTCTTTTTTCTCGTCAAACAAATTCATTTTCAAATACTCTTCTAAAATAAATCCCCGCCATCATGCCGTATCAAAAAAATAATATCCTGAACCCCTTATGTCCAGGTGGGTTCCCTCTCATTTTACCCTAGAGCAAAACGAAGTTGGGTTCCCATACACTTGAGTGTTGGCTCAAAATTATTTCTTCAACACGAACACGGCAGGGATTTATTTGTTGCTTACCTAAAATATATCATAATTATAGGAAAAAATCAACTTTTAATGAAGGTGGGGAGTGGCGGGCTTAGTGAAGCTGTTATCTAATTTTTGCTTTTAGCTCATCCCGAAGGACAAGACAAATCTTTGAATGCACCTCGTTTACTTCTTTATCTGTAAGTGTTTTTGCTTCTGATTGATATTTAATACTAAAAGCTAAGCCGACATGGCCCTGAGGAATTTGTTGACCGGCATACCTATCAAACAATCTAATCTCTTTAATAAGCCTCTTACCAGTCTTTTTTATAACAGAAAGGACATGGCAAGCTGGAATGTCTTTATTAATAATAATAGATATGTCTCTTACCACAAAGGGATAAACAGGAAAAGATTTAAATTTTTTATCCAACCTCATTAGAGGAAGAAGATTTTCAAAATATACTTCGCCCACAAAAAGCGGTTCATCAACATCAAACTCTTCAAGAAGTTCCTCGCACACTTCTCCTATATAACCGGCTATTTTCCCTTCACACATTATAGTAGCAGCCCTACCGGAATCAAACAGTTTTAAATGGCCTACTTGGGAAAAACTAAAATTAGAAATTCCAAGTTCTTTAAACAATACTTCTATAACTCCTTTTATATCAAAGAAAGTAATGTTTTTGGGTTTGTGTTGCCAGTCATAGATATTTTTTGAACCACTTAATGCAAAACCTAAATTTATTTTTTCTTCCAATTGATTCGTTGTTTTCGAATAAACATGAGCGAGCTCAAATATCTTCACCTGTTCAAACCTCCGATTTAAATTAAAACTTAAAACCCGGATTATGCTGGGTATGAGTGTCGGCCTTAAAATTTCAACTTCGCTACTGAGAGGATTTTGAACAGAAATAATTTTATTTAATTTTATTCTTAAATTTCTTAGACTGGTTCGGCTAAGCAAACTGTAAGTAATCGTTTCGTTAAAACCAAAAGAAGTAAAAACTCCCCGGGCAATACTTTCAAGTTTATGCAATTTAGAATGTTCTAACTCAAAAGTCGGCTTTAAAGCCGGCAAGTTAGAAGGGATTTTATCATATCCCCAAATACGAGCAATTTCTTCTATCAAATCCACTTCTATTTTTAAATCCTGCCTGAAAGAAGGAACCTCAAACTCAAGCGTATCTTTGTTAGAACTTTTTAATAAAAGCCCGAGATCTTCTAAAATTTTCTTTATTTTTCTAGTCTCTACCTTAACGCCCAATATTTTTGAAGGTTCTTCTTTTCTTAAGCTTATCTTTCTTAAAGGTCTTTTTCTTGGTTGCGAATCAAAAAACTCACCTCTTATTTTTCCACCGGCATATTGACAAATAAGCCCAGCGGCTCTATCGCTGGCCTCTCGCTGTGTCTCCCGGTTAATAACTCTTTCAAATCGATAAGAAGAATCTGTGCTCAATCCCATTTTCCTGGAAGCCTTGCGAATAGAAGGACCATCAAAATAAGCACTTTCCAGTAAAATATTTTTTGTTTCCCATCCTACTTCTGAATTTTTTCCACCCATAATACCTGCTATAGCAATCGCTTTCTGGCTATCTGCAATAACCAAAGTATTTTTGTCAAGAATTCTCTCTACGCCATCAACGGTTATTATTTTCTCTCCCGTTTTTGCCGGGCGAATTAAAAGTTGCGAACCACTCAGTTTATCTAAGTCAAAAACATGCAACGGTTGACCATACTCAAAAAGAACAAAATTGGTAATATCAACCACATTGCAAACAGGGCGTAAGCCCAGCGACTTAATTTTTTTCTCCAGCCAAGCTGGTGAAGGTAAAATTTTAACACCTTCGATAATTCTGGCGGTATATCGAGGGCAAATTTTTTTGTTGAGGATAGATACACCAAGTAATTTATTAAATCCTTTTTTATGCGGTAAGTTAGAAGTTGGTATTTTTAACTTACCTCCTTCCCCCAAAGCATAAACCTCTCTGGCTATACCTATCAAGCTCAAGCAGTCAGGACGGTTTGGAGTTACTTCCATCTCAAAAATCTCCCCATGGGGTGTTTTCTCGACAGATGTTACTTCCAAACCAGTCATAGTTAGCCTTCTGGCAAGCTCAGCAGCCGGAATTTCTACTTTAATATATTCTTTTAGCCAAAATAGAGGAATTCTCATTTTTTCTAAATCTTTTTAAAATTGCCTCAAAAACCTGCAATCATTTTCAAAAAATAACCTGATATCATCAATGCCGTATTTCAACATAGCAATTCTTTCTACGCCCATTCCAAAAGCCAAACCGCTATATTTTTTGTAGTTATATCCAACAGCTTTAAAAACATTGGGGTGCACCATCCCCGCGCCCAGAATTTCAAGCCATCCCTTGCCGGAACAAACGCGACAACCTTTACCTGAACATATAATGCAAGAGATATCTACTTCTGCACTCGGTTCAGTAAACGGAAAAAAATGAGGTCTGAATCTCATTTTTATATCTTTGCCAAACATTTTTTTAGCAAATATATATAAGAGGCCTTTTAGATCAGCGAAGCTAACTGTTTTATCAACTGCCAGGCCTTCAATTTGATGAAACATAAATGAATGGGAAGCATCTACCGCATCTGGTCTATATACTCTGCCGGGCATAACTATATAAATGGGTGGCTTATGTTTTTCCATCACTCTTATCTGCAGAGGAGAAGTGTGACTACGTAAAAGAAAATCGTTATTTAAATAAAAAGTATCAAAGGAATCCCTGGAAGGATGATCCAGTGGAATGTTTAAGGCTTCAAAATTACGAAAGGCCGTCTCTATCTCAGGGCCAACTATTCTAGAAAATCCTAAAGAAGAGAAAATTTCACATATGTCTCTAATGGTCTGGGTAATTGGATGCAAACTGCCGGATGTAGGTTTTATGCCAGGTAAAGTTATATCTACTTTTTGTTTTTGCTTCTTATGCCTGCCCGTAGTTCTGATGCGAGCTTCGATAGATGAAGAAATTTTTTGTTTAAGAATATTAGCTTGCCTGCCTACAATCGGTTTCTCAGAAACTGATAAATTCTTAAGATTCTTAAGCACCTCCGTAAGCATACCTTTTCTCCCAAGATAACGAATGCGGATGCTTTCTAACTTCTCTACTGATGCTGCCTCATCTATTTGTTTTTGCGCTTCTATTTCTATGTCTTTTAACTTTTCTTGCATGGTTTTAAACTTTCTTCTTCAATTTTTCTATGTTCTCATTTTTTCCGACAACAATCAGGATATCTCCTTCTTCAATCACATTGTCTGCTTCGGGAGAAGCGTCAATTGCATCCTCATCTGCATATTCGCCCTTTTTGTTAATAGTAGAAATTTTTTTCTTTATGGCAATAATATTTATGCCGTATTTTACGCGCACACTGAGCTGACCCAGGCTTTTTCCAATAAATTCTTTGGGAGCAGGTGTTTCTAAAATACTATACTTTTTAGAAAGACCGATGTGCTCAATTATTCGAGGCGAAATAAGACCATTCGCAATTCTAATGCCCATATCTCTCTCGGGAAAAACAACTTTCGTAGCACCTACTCTTTCCAGCACCCGACTATGCTCTTCGGAAAGAGCCTTTGCTACTATATTTTTAACACCGATTTCTTTTAAGATTAAAGTAACTAATATAGAAGCCTCTAAATTTGCTCCCGTAGATACAACAGCAGCGTCAACATCTTCAATTCCAATAGCCCGCAACGCTTTTTCATCGGTGGCATCCAGTTGAACAGCTTGAGTCACAAATTCACTCACTTGCTGCACCGGTTCTTTTTTGATATCTATGGCTAACACCTGATATCCTTTTTGACCAAGAGTTTTGGCTACCGTAAATCCTAACCTACCCAAACCTAAAACAGCAAACTGTTTCATTTTTGATTTCCTCCTCATTTCAGAAAACAGATGACTTCTGTTATTCACCCTACCATCACTCTTTCTTCAGGATAAGAAATATCAGAGGGCTCTTCCCTGAGGGCTATGGCTAGTGCTACTGTCAAAGGCCCTATTCTACCTACAAAAATAGCCAGAGAAATAAACAGGCGCCCAGCAATACTTAAATGAGGCGTTATTCCGGCGCTAAGCCCTACGGTTCCAAAAGCAGAAGTCGTTTCAAATAAAATCCTTAAAAAATCTCTCTCTCCGACTATATCGCCTTCGGTGATATTTAAAATAAAAGCTGTGGCTATAACCCAAGCTAACGCTAATAGAAAAACAACTATGGCCCGTCTCACCACCGTCCTTGGAATGACTTTTCCAAAAATAGATACCTCATTTCTGTTCTTCATCATTGAAAAGCCGGTAGCAATTACAATAGCTAAAGTTGCTGTCTTAATGCCTCCGCCTGTTGAACCCGGAGAAGCACCAATAAACATTAATATTATAATAAAAAACAGTGAAGCATCGGTCATCTTTGCAATAGACAGAGTGCTAAATCCAGCTGTTCTGGGTGTAACAGCTTGAAAAAAAGAGGCAAGCCACTTTCCCCCCAATGGTAAAGCTAAAAGCATTCTATCTTTCTCAAGAAGAAAAAATATAATTGTGCCGCCTAAAAGAAGAATAACCGTGGTCACAATAACCAGTTTAGTCTGAAGAGTAATTTTTGAAAGAAAAAAAGATTTTCCATATTTCAAAAACTTTAGTTTTGGAAAATCCATAAGAACCACGAAACCGAGCCCCCCGCCAATTATTAAACCAATCATAACTAAATTTATAAATACATCCGAGCGAAAACGGGCAAAACTGTCGGAATATAAACTAAAACCGGCATTACAAAAAGCCGATATGGCATGAAAACAAGAATAATACCATGCGTCGGCGGTATTCATGCCGGGCATAAGCCTAATTTTCAAAAAAAGTAAATTGGCCCCTATTATCTCCAGACTAAAGGTCAAAATTAATATAGAAACCACCAGTTGCGTCAGGCCCTTTACGGCATGATGGTCTAAAGCGCTTTGAACAACAACATTTTGCCGAATAGTCAGTTTTCCCAGGAGAACCGCAAAAAAAGTAGAAAGGCTCATTATGCCCAAGCCACCGATTTGAAAAAGTATCATTATCACAAATTGCCCAAAAGTACTAAAATAAGAACCGGTGTCTTTCACAATCAATCCCGTAACACAGGTGGCGCTTGTAGCTGTAAAAATGGCGTCTATCAAGGGGGTTCTAATGCCCTCTTTGGTTGCCTGTGGTAAACTTAAAAGGATAGTACCACAAACAATAACAGCTAAAAAACTTAAAATCACAATCTGTGGCGGATTAAGTCGTTTCATTGCCTGCCTTTATTTATTTTAAATTTTCATGGGCTAATTTTACTAATTTATTAAAAGCTGCCTTGTGATTAATTGCCAATTCTGCCAGTGATTTTCGATCGAGCATTACCTTAGCTTTCTTAAGTCCGTTGGTAAATTTACTATAAGATATTTCGCTTAAAGTAAGGGCGGCTGTAATGCGTGTTATCCACAACCGTCGAAATTCTCGCTTTTTTTGCTTGCGGCCACGATAAGCAAAAGCAAGAGAGCGTTTGGTAGATTCTGTAGCTGTCCTTAAGAGACGCGAACGTCCACCTCTCTGGCCCTTGGCTATTTTAAAAATTCTTTTTTTTCTTTTGAGTCTGGCTACGGCAAATTTTGCTCTGGTCATCTGTTTTTTTCATCCTCCCTATAATAATAAATTATTAGTTATGGATCGTTTTTATTTTAACTCATAACCTTACCCATACGGAAGTGCCCGACGTATGGACTTCTTATCCTGTTTGTTGACTAAAGTTGCCTTTCTTAATGTTCTTTTTCTTTTAGAATTCTTTTTGGTTCTGATATGACCTTTAGAAGCATGAGCTCTTTTAATTTTACCTGATTTAGTAACTTTAAAACGCTTGGCAATACTTTTATTTGTCTTTGCTTTTGGCATTTAAATAACTCCTTTTTCAAAAAACTTATCCCTCGTTCTTCTCTTTAGCCTCAGGCAGTGGATGCTTATTTTCTGCCACACTTCCCTGCTTGGGGACAATGATCATAATCAAAAATCTGCCTTCTCTGGTCGGCTCTTTTAGTATTTCTCCTATTGGCGCAATGTCCCTTGAGAACCGCTCAAGTATTTTTCGGCCTAAGTCAGGATGAACGATTTCTCGCCCGCGAAAAGCCAAAGTTATTTTGACTCTATCTCCTTTTTTCAAAAAGCGCTGGGCATGCCTTAATTTAAATTGATAATCGTGCTCTCCTATTTTCGGTTTTAGTTTTATTTCTTTTAGTTCGATATTTTTTTGTTTTTTTCTTGCCAGTTTTTCTTTTTTGCTTTGTTCGTATTTATACCTGCTATAATCCATTATGCGACACACAGGAGGTCGTGAATTAGGTGCTACTTCAACTAAATCCAGGCTGGCTTCTTTTGCCATTCTCATGCCTTCTTCGGTGGGTAAAACTCCCAACTGCTGACCGTTCTGGTCGATAATCCGAATTTCTCCTACGCGAATTCGCTCATTAATTCTAGTTTTGTTATAAATAGCTTATCACACTCCTCTCACTTTCTTTTTTTAATATCTTCCTCTAATTGTTTTATGAAAGAATCGACATCCATTACTCGAATCTCTCCTCCTCCCTTACTTCTTTCGCGAATTGACAAACTATGATCTTTAGCTTCTTTATCTCCAATAACCAAAATATACGGAATCTTAGCCAAAACCGCCTCTCTAATTTTATAATTTAATTTCTCATCTCTTAAATCTAATTCGACTCTGATATCATTTTTCTTTAATTTATTTAAAACAGTTACAGGCCACGATTTTTGTTTTTTAGAAACGGGTATTATTTTGACTTGAACGGGAGAAAGCCAAACAGGAAAAGCTCCCCCGAAATGCTCTATAAGACAACCTATAAAACGTTCCAGACTGCCAACAATTACGCGATGTAGCATAACTGGTCTCTGGCGATTACCCACACTATCAACGTAGTATAAATTAAATCTCTGGGGCAGGGCAAAATCACATTGAATAGTTGCGCATTGCCAGCGACGGCCCAAGGCATCTTTAAGCTCTACATCAATCTTAGGACCATAGAAAGCACCCTCTCCTTCATGTACAATAAGGGGAATTTTTCTTGTTTTGAGAACATTTTTTAAAGCACCTGTGGCTTGCTGCCAATTTTTCTGGCTACCAATAAATTTTTCAGGCTGGGTGCTTAAACTGACTTCCATCTCTTTAAAACCAAAAGTCTTTATAGTTTCCATTATAAAATCTATAACATTCGAAATTTCTTCTTCCAGTTGTTCTGGTAAGCAGAAAATATGGGCATCATCCTGAGTAAAACCTCTTACGCGCAAAAGCCCGTGCAAGACTCCGCTCTTTTCATGCCTATAAACCGTTCCCAGTTCAAAATAACGAAGTGGTAAATTTTTATAACTACGTATTTTGCCGGCATAAATCAACATATGTCCCGGACAATTCATAGGTTTTATAGCATATTCCTGATTTTCAACTTCAAAAATATACATGTACTCCTTATAAAAATCGTAATGGCCTGAACGCTGCCAGATGTCGGATTTCATAATGTGGGGACTTATAACAAGTTGATAATCCCTTTTTACATGCTCTTTTTTTAAAAAATCTTCGATAATAGTCCGCAATATAGCTCCCTTTGGATGATAAAGCACCAGTCCAGCACCGATTTCTTCATGAAAACTGAACAAATCAAGGCTTGAGCCTAATATCCGGTGGTCTCTTTTTTTGGTTTCTTCAATCAAATTTAGGTAGTCATTTAGTTCTTCCTGAGAAAGATAAGCCGTTCCATAAATACGCTGAAGCATCTTATTGTTTTCATTTCCTCTCCAATAAGCGCCTGCTACACTTAATAATTTGAAAGCTGGAATTTGGCCTGTTGAACTTAAATGTGGACCAAGGCATAAATCAACAAATTCTCCCTGACGATATATGCTGACTGTCTCATCTTTTATTTCTTCTATCAATTCCACTTTGTAAGGTTCGTTGAATTTTTTAAATAAAGCAAGTGCTTCTTTTTTCGGCAATATTTGTTTCTCGAATTTTAAATCTGCCTTTATTATTTTTTGCATTTCTTCTTTTATGCGTTTTAGGTCACTTTCGGTTAGACTCATCTCTAAATCAAAATCGTAATAAAACCCGTTCTCTATAGCCGGGCCGATAGCAAGTTTAGCTTCCGGAAAAAGATTTTTCACGGCCTGAGCCATTACATGAGATGTGCTATGTCTTAAGGTTTCTAAATTTTTACTTTTTTCCATACTATAATCAACCTAATTCCTATTTACTAATCCCTAACTACTATTAAATGGTGGGCGGTATAGGACTTGAACCTATGACTTCTTGCATGTCAAGCAAGCACTCTAACCAACTGAGCTAACCGCCCCCATTTTAAGTAGTTAGTAGTTAGAATTCAAGGAAAAACTTATTCACTTTCTGTCTCCTGAATTCTGTACCCTAAATCCTAAATCCTGAATCCTGCTTTTGTTGGTGCCGGGAGAGGGACTTGAACCCTCACGAAGCTAAGCTCCAACGGATTTTAAGTCCGTCGCGTATACCAAATTCCGCCATCCCGGCAATTAATTGTTTTCAGCAAAAAAGCTGATTTCTGAATTTGGAGGCGGCGGTCGGAATTGAACCGACGCATGAGAGTTTTGCAGACTCCCGCCTTACCACTTGGCTACGCCGCCAAAATATCCCTTCACAAATAAAGTCTTAAAGAAAAAAGCACTTAGAAAACCTCTAAGTGCTTTTTAAAACTATCAATGCCTCTTTGCGTTATTTACGTCAAGCAACTTATTCTATGGACATGGAGCTGACCAGCTGCCACCTGAGCCTGGCGACCACGCTACATGACCACCCACATAAAGAACATTTCCTCCATCGCCACCATGAGTAGCAGATTTGTCGCTAACTACGGCGTCGGTAGAAGCGTCAGTGAGTGATTTTCCAGCAGTATACTCATAATCCGGAGCGGCAGCAATGCCGGTACCCGTAAGCGTAGGACAATCAAATATGCCTTCATCATCAGTATAACCTTCAGTAAATAACGGCGCAAGGGTTGCAGGAAAACTTTCACTCCAATCCGCGGCATACATATGCAGGGCTATGCCTATCTGCTTTAAATTATTCGCACAGGTTACTCTTCTTCCCCTCTCTCTCATGCCAGCTACAGTGGGCAGGAGCAGCCCTGCTAACATCAAAATAATTGCAATAACCACCAAAAGCTCTATGAGTGTAAAACCTCTCACTATGCTCTTTTTAGACAAAAATTTTTTCATCAAGTACTCCTTTTTTTTACTTATCTAACTTACAAATTAGTATACCACAGCTCCTCTATTCTGTCAAGCAACTTTTGGGATAGTCTCTGCTTTGTAGCATTGATTATCTTCTGGCATTCGCCTTGTTTGCCTATAATATAAGCGTTTATCCTGTGCGGACCAAAAGGGGAATAGAATCTGCTAACTTTGGCAGCAACAATCAAATCCAGATTTTTTTCTTTTAGCTTCCGAATGGCACCTTTAATTACACTCTCCGTTTCAACAGCAAAACCTACTAATAACCTGTTTTTTTTAAGCTTACCCAAATTTTTAAGAATATCCGGATTTTTTACAAGTTTTATATTAAAAGTTTTCTTGCTTTTTTTTATCTTTTTCCTAAAAAATTTCAAAGGCCTGTAATCACAGACAGCCGCATTCATAATAAGACAACTGTTGTCTTTAATCTCTTCGCAAAGGGCTTTTTGCATTTCAAGGGCGGTTTCTACTTTCCTTACCTTAACTCCTGCCGGTTTTTTTAGGTAAGTAACCCCGCTAACTAAAGTAACTTGGTGGCCCCTTCTTTTTGCCTGGCGAGCTATCTCAAATCCAAATGTGCCTGTAGAATAATTAGAAATAAATCTGACCGGGTCGATAGCTTCGCGGGTAGGGCCTGCACTGATAAGAATTTTAATTTTACTTTTTTTCACTTAATGCTTCTTTTTATAACCCTGGCGATATCCTCAACTTCTACCATATGCCCTACGCCTATATCACCTGAGGCCAGTCTTCCTTTTACAGGACCAACAACTATTACGCCTAACTCTTTAATCTTTCTAATATTGTCCTGGACTGCCTTGTGTTTGTACATATTTTCATTCATGGCCGGACAAAGGACGATCCTGGCCCGGGTAGCAACACATATACAACTAAGTAAGTCATCACAAATACCATTAGCAAGTTTAGCGATAAAATTTGCCGTAGCCGGAGCAATAACTATTATGCCTGCTTCTTTAGCTAAAGCAATATGCTTAGGATTCCAGCTGGCATTTTCAGTAAACATATCAATATAGACTTCGTTGCCACTCAAGGCTTGAAAAGTAAGCGGTTTAATAAAATTAGTCGCCTTTCCTGTCATAACTACCCTGATATTAAAACCGGATTTTTTCAGAAATCTCAATAGATCGCAAGCCTTATAGGCACTTATGCTTCCCGTTACTCCAAGAATAATTTCTTTTATTTTTTTCATTTTTTCTTGAGTTCCTCAAATGAAATTTTTCCTTCTTGAATTTCTCTTAGTGCTACTGTTGATAACTTAGAAGTTTTTTCCTCTTTAACCAAGGGCACAGCCCCTTTATTTAGTTCATAGGCACGCCTTGAAGCCAAAATAACCAATTTGTAAACGCTGCCTGTCTTTTTTAAAAGCTCTTCTATGGAAATATAAGTCATCTTTTAATAACCCTACACCTTTCAGCGATAATAATATTTTCTACTTTCCTAACCGCTTTCTTTAAAGAATCATTAATGACTGCGTAATCATAATTTTTAACAACTGTCAATTCTCTGTGTGCTAAATTAAGACGCTTTTTAATCTCATACCGACTATCGGTTTCTCTGCCCACCAGGCGCTTTTTTAAAACATCCAATGAGGGGGGTAAAATAAATATCAATATTGCCTCCGGATATATTTTTTTTATTTGCAAAGCACCCTTGACATCAATATTCAAAATTACATCTTTACCCTGCTTTAATGGAACTTCGATATTTTTTTTAAGTGTTCCATAATAATTTTTTAAAACCCTTGCCCACTCTGCAAAAGCATTCTGTTTTATTTTTTTAAGAAATTCTTTTTGGGAAACAAAATAATAGTCGAAATTTTTTCTCTCACCCTCTCGCCTTTTGCGGGTGGTAAGAGAAATAGAAAGCTTAACTCCGGGACAAACTTTGATTATACCGCGACAAATAGTTGTTTTTCCGCCTCCCGAAGGTGCTGAAATTACAAAAATTAATGGCCTACCCTTTATCATCTTCTTCTTTTTTTTGACTCAAGATTTTTCCCGGCTCGTAAAGATAAAGTTTCTGGTGAGAGCGCTGAAAGAACAACATGATTGGAATCTGTAATAATAACCGAATTGGTTTTTTTGCCGTTGGTGGCATCAATAAGTCTATTTTCTTTTCTGGCCTGGTCTTTCAAACGCCTTATAGGAGCGGTATCCGCGCTTACCACAGCCACCACTTTATTTTTGGAAACAGTATTATTATAGCCGATATTCAAAAGTCCCTGATATGACTTCATTTTTCACTCAACATTTTGAAGTTGTTCTCTAATCTTTTCAAGTTGATTTTTAATTTCGATAGCTTCACCGGATATTAAATAATCATTTGCCTTTGCGCTGAGTGTATTTGCCTCACGGTAAATTTCCTGAGTAATAAAATCTAATTTTCTACCAATTTCCTTGCCTGTATTGAGGTTTTTTAAGAATTCTTTTGTATGTCCTTTGATTCTGGTAATTTCTTCTGTAATATCGACATTTTGCGAAAAGATGGACACTTCGGTCTCAATCCTTTTTTTGTCACTTACCTTATCTAAATTTCTTATTCTTTTTTCTAATTTTTTCCTGAATTTGCCAACAACCTGCGGGGCCTTTTTTTCTATGTGCTTAACTGCTTTGTTTATATCACAAATTCTGCTCTTAATGTCTTTATAAATTGCTCTGCCTTCGGTGGACCTGAAAGAAACCAGCTTCTTTAGGGCCATCCTAACCGTTTTTTTTATATCAGGCCAATATTTATTTAAATTTTCTTTCTTCTCTTCAACAATAATAACCTGGGGGAAAGAAACTATCTGCTCAAGATTTATAGTAGAAGTGAGCTTGAGGCTTTTTCCTAAACTTTGGAGAAGACTATAATATTTCCTGGCGAGTTTAAAATCTATATTGACCTGAGGAATCTTTCTCTCCGGCGACTCTAAAATCAGAGATAAATTCACTCTCCCTCTTTTTGTAACCTGTTTAATCAAATCCTTAATCTGGTTCTCAAAAACAAGACAACTTTCCGGCAATCTGGTGACAATGTCCAGATATCTGTGATTAAGAGTTCTTATTTCCACGCGGATAAAACCGCTTTTTATCAGTTTCTTACCGGCCCCATAGCCAGTCATACTTTTTATCATAAAATAGATTTTTTTAAAAAAGATTTTAGATTAAAAACTTGTAACTACTTATTCTAAAATACCTAAAGAAAAAAGTCAAGCACTACTCATCTTCCTTCAATTTCCAAAAAAATTGCCCTCTATCATCTATTTTCTATCAAGCCTTTGCTGCCTGGTTTTAAAAGTGGTATTTTGTCTTTGCATAGCGGGCAAGCTCCTAACTCATAAGTTGGAATATCTATAGAAATAAGACAGGTAATATCAAGAGCGCCTACATTCTCTGAATTCCCCGAACGGTTAATTAAAGCACACAGGCCGGCGGCAACGGCCTTATTTTCTCCTATAAGGTCTGCCATTTCTAAAATAGTTCCGCCGGTTGTAATAACATCCTCAACAATCAAAACTCTTTCGCCGGGTTTAATTTCAAAGCCTCGTTTTATAACAAGTCCTCCGTTTTTCCTTTCGGCAAAAATAGAGCGAACGCCGAGAAAATAACCAATTAAAAAAGAGATAATAATTCCACCTGTAGCTGCGCCTATAACCACATCTATTTTTTCTTTTTCTTTAGTCTTGGCAAGCGCTTTACAGATCTTAAAGGCATAAGCGGGAAATTGTAAAATTTTCGCACATTGAAGATAAATCGGGCTATGCAGGCCTGAAGATAACTCAAAATGCCCATGCATTAAAGCCCCTGTTTTCTTAAGCAAAGACAGGATTTCTTCCCCCTTTAAATTAGACACTTTCAATTTGCTCCTTTATTTTTTGTGCCGCCGCCAGGGGGTTCTTG
>CAYUDR010000004.1:0-25109 GCA_964443705.1 uncultured Planctomycetia bacterium
AATACAGTTTGCGTCGGCAGGAGCCATGGAATGCATGCCGAACCAACCACTTTTGGTTTGAAATTAGCGCTTTTTTATGATGAAGCCGGGCGAAATTTAGATAGATTAAAATACGCAAAGAGCTCAATTTCTTATGCTAAGATTTCCGGGTCCGTGGGCACTTATGCCAATATTAGCCCTGCTGTTGAAAAGTATGTTGCTTCTAAATTGGGTTTAAAAGCAGCCCGCATATCTAATCAGATAATCCAGCGGGATAGGCACGCTTATCTCCTGAGCACCCTGGCTGTTATTGCCGGAAGCCTGGAAAAAATAGCCTTTGAGATACGCGGGCTTCAAAGAACAGAGGTTGGCGAAGTAGAAGAGTTTTTTTCAAAAGGGCAAACCGGTTCATCCAGTATGCCCCACAAGCGTAATCCCGTCAGAAGTGAGCGTGTTTGCGGCCTGGCAAGATTGGTGCGCTCATATGCCTTGTGTTCGCTGGAGAACATTGCCCTCTGGCACGAAAGAGATATAAGTCATTCGTCAAACGAAAGGATTATAATTAGTGATGGAACTACCGTAATTGATTTTATGTTGAGAGAAATGTCGGATTTAATAGAAAAATTGATAGTTTATCCTCAGAAGATGAAAGCCAATTTAGAGATGTCTGTAGGGTTAATTTTTTCGCAGAAATTATTATCTAAACTTATCCGGAAAGGCCTCTCAAGAGAAAAGGCCTATTCTTTAGTTCAGCGGGATGCCATGGCTTCCGGCAGAAAAAAGAGTGGTTTTAAAGAAGAAGTTGGGAAGAATAAAAAGATAGCCGCTATTTTAGGGAAAAAGGAAGTAGAGGAATGTTTTGAGCTAAAAAGTTATTTAAGAAATGTAAATTATCTTTTTAAAAAGGTGGGGTTATAAATTATGAAAAAGATAGAAATGATTTATGAAGGCAAAGCCAAAAAGCTTTTTACTACCGAGGGAAAAGACGTTTTGATTCAGGAATTTAAAGATGACGCCACCGCCTTTAATGCCCAGAAAAAAGGGACAATCACAGGAAAAGGTGTAGTCAATAATAAAATCTCTGCTATTATTTTCAAATACCTGCAGAAGCATGGCATTCCCACCCATTTTATTAAACAGTTAAATGAAAGAGATATGCTTATCAGGACGCTTGAGATTATCCCAATTGAGGTAACTATTAGGAATATAGTGGCCGGCGGGATGGCGAAAATGCTTGGTTTAGAAGAAGGCATTGTGCTGAATGAGCCGGTCCTCGAGTATCATTATAAAAACGATACCTTAAATGATCCGCTCATAAATGAATACCATATCAGGGCCCTGAAGCTGGCTGTGTTTAAGGACTTGGACAAAGTTAAAAAACTATCTTTTAAAATAAATGATTTATTAAAGGAATTTTTTTCAAAGAGGGGGCTTGATTTAGTTGATTTTAAGCTTGAGTTTGGAAAATACAAAAGTAAAATATTTTTAGGTGATGAGATTTCACCGGATACTTGCCGTTTATGGGAAAAAAAGACAGGGAAAAAACTTGACAAGGATAGATTTCGCAGAGACTTGGGCGAAATAGAAGAGGCATACAGGGAAGTTTTAAAAAGAGTGGCATCATAAAACATTAAAAAATTTGGGAAATTTTATGAGGACAAAACCATTAACCTATAAGCAAGCCGGTGTTGATATAGCAGGAGCGGAAAAGTTTGTAAAAAAAATAAAAAAGTTTACCCGGGCAACGATTACCCCTAAAAGCAAATCCGAGATAGGCGGCTTTGGCGCTATTTTTGATTTCTCCGGGTTAAAAGTCAAAGAACCACTGCTGATTTCTTCAACCGACGGGGTGGGCACGAAATTAAAGCTCGCCTTTCTAACCAATAGACATGACACAGTCGGTATAGACCTTGTGGCTATGAATGTAAATGATATTTTAACTACAGGAGCCACGCCGCTCTTTTTCCTTGACTATATTTCTACCAGTAAAATAAATGTTAAAGTTCTAACTGACATCATCAAGGGTATTTCCAGGGGTTGTCGAGATGCAGGTTGCACTCTCATAGGCGGGGAGCTGGCCGAGATGCCCGGATTTTACAAACGAGGCGAATATGATTTAGCTGGTTTTTGCACAGGAGTGGTTGAAAAAAAGAAGATGTTAGCCGGAGAAAATGTAAGCCAAGGAGATGTGGTTATTGGATTGGCTTCAAGTGGCCTGCATTCAAATGGTTTTTCACTGGTCAGAGAAGTTTTTAGTCCAAAGGAACAGAGGAATTTAGCAGGAGAACTTCTTAAGCCCACTAGAATTTATGTAAAACCCGTTATTTCTTTGTTAAAAAAAGTAAATAGTAGATCTCAAAAGGCCATTAAAGCCATGGCGCATGTAACAGGCGGGGCTTTTTATCAGAAGGTCTCAAAAATTTTGCCGCAAGGCAGAGCCATAAATATTTATAAAAGTACCTGGCCTGTGCCTGGGATTTTTAGGCTTATCGAAAAAAAAGGCCATATTAAAGAAAAAGAGATGTTTGGTACTTTTAATATGGGCATTGGTTTTGTTTTGATTGCTGCCGCTAAAGACGCAAGTAAAATCATCAGATATCTGGCAATTCAAAAAGTAAAATCATGGGTAATTGGTGAAGTTGTGAAGGGGAAAAGAGAAGTTAGGATATCATAGATAAAAGGGAGTTGACCCCTTTTACCCAAAGAAAAGAAAGCTCGAAGGTATGAAAGTCCTTATTATCGGCTCAGGTGGCCGTGAGCATGCACTGGCCTGGAAGGTCAAGCAGAGCAGGAGAGTAAAGCAGATTTTTCTTGCTCCGGGCAATGGCGGTACCACTACCTTAGCTGAAAATATTCCCATCGAAGCCAAAGATATAAAAAAACTGGCAGATTTTGCTGATCAAAATGAAATAGATTTGACAATCGTTGGCCCGGAAGCGCCTTTGGTGGCAGGCATAGTCGATGAATTTAAAAAAAGAAATTTAAGAATTTTTGGCCCCAGCCAAAATGCTGCTCTCCTGGAAGGAAGTAAGGTTTTTGCCAAAGAGTTAATGGCTAAATATGATATTCCCACAGCTAGTTTTAAGATCTTTGATAGGCCTGATAAAGCTATTAAATTTGTCGAGCGGAAAAATTGCCCTATGGTTATAAAGGCCGACGGGCTGGCAAAAGGTAAGGGCGTTATTGTCTGTGACAACAAAGGGCAGGCCATGGGAGCCATTAAAGAAATAATGATTAAGAAGAAATTTGGAGATGCAGGAAAAAAAGTGATTATTGAAGAAAAACTTATAGGCCAGGAAGCATCCATTATTGCTTTAAGTGATGGTGAGAATGTTTTAGCTCTTGCTCCCAGCCAGGACCATAAACAAATTTATGATGGAGATAAGGGGCGCAATACCGGCGGCATGGGTGCTTATTCTCCCGCGCCGATTGTTGATAGAGAAATTTTTAACTATTGTATTGATAAAATTATAAAAAGGACTGTTTTGGGTATGAAAAAAGAAGGTATATGCTATCGTGGTGTTCTCTATGCCGGGATTATGCTCACCGAAGGCGGCCCTAAAACACTTGAATTTAATGTCAGATTTGGCGATCCTGAAACACAGGTCATTTTACCCAGAATGAAATCGGATTTGGTGGATTTGATTTTGGGCACATTGGAAGGGAATTTAGCCGATAAAAAAATTGAGTGGAGTGATAAAACTTGTGTTTGTGTAGTGATGGCCTCAGGCGGATACCCGGGTAGCTATGAGAAGGAAAAAGAGATTAGCGGCATAGAAGACGCAGAAAGCTTAGATAACATAGTTGTTTTTCATGCCGGCACTAAAAAAGAAGGCCAAAAAATCTTAACAAGCGGCGGAAGGGTTTTAGGAATAACAGCATTGGGTGAGGATATTAACGGTGCAGTAAAGCGTGCCTATGAAGCGGTCAAATTAATTTCTTTTGACAATCTGTATTATAGGAAAGATATTGGTTTTAAGGCGCTCTAAAGTGCGAATTTAAGAACCAGGTTAAGCGAGGCAAATGAAATGAAGAATAAAAAAGTAGCGGTTATAATGGGTAGTGATTCAGATATACCGGCCATGAAGAAAACCTTGCAGATATTAAAGGAATTTAAGGTTAAGTATGAAACGAAGATTCTTTCGGCGCATAGAACGCCTTATCAGGTTAGAGAATTTGCTAAGGCAGCCCCCGAAAAAGGATTTGATGTTATTATCACAGGCGCAGGCGGGGCGGCTCATCTGGCTGGCGTGATAGCCAGTTTTACAACTATTCCGGTTATAGGCATTCCTATTGAAACCAAATCGTTAAAAGGTCTTGATTCCCTGCTTTCTATAGTGCAGATGCCTCCGGGGGTACCGGTGGCTTGCGTGGCTATCGGCGGGGCAAAGAATGCAGCTCTTCTGGCTGTTGAGATACTCTCTCTTCAGGACGAAAAATTGGCAAAGCGCTTATCTATTTATCGACAGAAGATGTCTAAGGCTGTTTTGAGAAAGAATAGAAAATTAAAAAAGGGGACAGGCAACTAAACTAAAGGATAAGTTTTATGGTTTGGGTGAAAGGAGATTTGGAAGAACAGATAAAAAAGCAGACCAAAGATTGGCTTTTGGTAATTGCCTCTAATCGTGAGCCATATATTCATGTTTTTAAAGAAGGTAAAGTAGAAGCCAGGCGTCCCACCGGCGGAGCGATTACTGCTCTGGACCCCGTAATGAGGGCTTGTGGCGGAACATGGGTGGCTCACGGCAGCGGCAACGCCGATAGAAAGACAGTCGATGGAAAAAGTCACATTCAAGTCCCACCCCGTGACCCGGCTTATACCTTAAGACGAGTTTGGTTGAGCAAGGAAGAGGAAGAAGGTTATTATTATGGATATTCTAATCAGGCGCTCTGGCCGCTCTGTCATATAGCTTATCAACGGCCTGTTTTTAATGCCATACATTGGAGATTTTATAAGAAGGTTATCAATATGCGGAAGAAAAAGGGTTTGATGCCGTTTGGCAAGCAGAAAGCCGTTTTGTGGCTTCAGGATTACCATTTAGCCCTGGCAGCTAAATATATCAAAGAAAAGAGGCCGGATATCATCTGTGCCCAGTTCTGGCATATACCGTGGCCCAATCCGGAGGCCTTTAGAATTTGCCCTCAAAGGAAGGAAATTTTAGAAGGATTGCTTTCCAACGATCTCCTGGGATTTCATATTAGATATCACTGTGATAATTTTATTGAGACCGTTGAGCGTGAGCTGGAAACCAAAATTGATAAAGAAAGAACTTCTATAGTTAGCGGGGGCCATGAAACTGTCATACGTGCTTTTCCTATAAGTGTTGATTTTGAGGCTATTGGCAAGAAAACAAATGCCGAAGAGGTCAAAAAAAGCGTCTTACGCTTAAAAAGAGAGATTTTTCCCGAGAAAGGGCTTCTCTTTCTCGGCCTCGACCGCATAGATTATACAAAAGGTATTCCTGAAAGATTTCTGGCTATCGATAAATTTCTCGAGAAGTATCCACAATATAAAGAAAAGTTTGTTTTCCTGCAGGTAGGGGCTTTAAGCAGAATTCACATTAGCTGGTATAAAAATTTAAATGACCGGCTGAATGCTATGGCAGAAGAAATCAACTGGAAACATTCCACCGGGGATTGGGTTCCTATAATATTATTAAGGGAGCACCTTTCTTATGATGATATTCTGGCTTGTTACAGGAGGGCGGATGTGTGTATAGTCAGTGCGCTTCACGACGGAATGAATTTAGTTGCCAAAGAGTACATTTCGGCTAAAACCGATAATAGCGGAATTCTCCTATTGAGTAGTTTTACCGGTTCGGCCAGGGAATTAACAGATGCCGTTTTCATTAATCCCTATGATATTGAAAATTTCGCTGATGCTATAAAAAAGGCCCTGGAGATGTCGAGCACAGAAAAGAAAAGGCGCATGAAGAATTTAAGAAGAGTAGTACGCGAGAATAACATCTATAAATGGGCAGGCAGAGTATTCGAAGAAATTGAAAAATTCTGGCTTTAAGACAGAGGGCAATCTGATTTCTAAAAAGTGAAATACTTATTTAGTGAACGAAAAAAAATAGAGAGAAAAATTGAGAAAGCAAAATCTATTTTGCTTGTTTGTGATTTTGACGGTACCTTAGTTTCTATCAAGCCTACCCCCAATCTGGTTCATCTTCCGCCAAAAACCAAAAAATTACTTTTTTTATTATCCGGGGATAAAAAATATAATGTAGGCATTATAAGCGGCAGGCCGCTTGTGGAGGTAAAAAAACTCGTTGGTTTAGACAACATTTTTTATGTCGGCAATCACGGTTTCGAAATAAAATTGCCTAAAAGGAAAAAGTTTATTTATTCGCAAGCCAAGAAAATCAGGCCTTTGATTAAAAGTTTATCTAAAAAATTTAATAAACTGCTGTCTTGCTATAATGAAATTTTAGTTGAAGATAAAATCTATACCCTGAGCATTCATTATAGAAATTGCCGGGCTAATCAAGTAGCCAGCTTAAAAAAAGATGCGCGCAGAATTTATTTGCCTTTAGTTAAGAAGAAAAAAGTAAGAGTTACTGAGGGCAAGAAGGTAATTGAGATAAGGCCGCCCCTTGATTGGGATAAAGGTAATGCCCTTCGGTGGACAAGAAATAGGCTCAAGAAGAACAAAACCTTGACAATTTATATCGGCGATGATAGAACAGACGAAGACGCTTTCGCCCAAACAGGGAAAGGCCTTTCTGTTTATGTTGGCGCAAAGAAAAGACATTCATCTGCTAAATTTTATTTATCCGGCCCGAATCAGGTGGTATCCTTTTTAACATTTTTAGTAAAACTGGAAAATGACAGAGCTAAAAAGAGCAACTAAACCATTTAAGTTTTTCACTCGCCTGAACTTACAAGAGCTTACCGGGCTCATGGCCTGGACTTTAAAAGAAATGCTCGATGTTTTAGAGGATGTGCCGGGAGCAGTCATTTATCATCACACCCACCGTTTCTTACAGCAGCATCAATACCTTTCTCCTGAGCCGCCAAATGATTTTGCCTATTGGGTGAGCAATGTTCTTGGAGAAAGACAATTAGCAGAAGAACTGGCTTCCATTGATACGGTGCGTTTTAATACCATCAGGTTATTAAGGGAAAAGATTATAGCTACTATTAAAACACACCTTAAGAAGCACAGACGCTCAAGGAGGGCTTTGCCTGGTCAGGAATTTTATTTTATAAAGTCAATAAGTTTTATTTTACCCCTTCCTTGTCAAGCCCGGACGCTCCAGGAGTTTGTAGAGATTTTGAAAAATATAAGCATTCGTTCTCTTTATTTTCACATATTTGAAGCACGGCTTCGTTTGAAAAAGAAAAAAAATGATTTTTCAAACTGGATAGAAACCAGTCTGGGAGATAAAAAATTGGCCCGGGACATAACCCGTCTTGATCCTTATACACATACTATGGAAGGCCTAAGGCAATCTTTAATAGAGCTGATTCAGGAAAGGATAAGAGAGATTAAAAATGCCTGAAGATATTCGCGCATACGAACCCATAGTTGGCAAAGCGGCCATAGAAGAATTGGTATTGCTAGCTAAATGTCTTAAGGGTAAAAAAATTCAAAACGTAAATTCCACTGCCACAGGAGGAGGCGTGGCTGAAATTCTCAGTCACATAATACCGCTCTTGCAAAACCTTGGCGTTGAGGTTTCATGGATAGTAATGAAAGGCAATGAGAGGTTTTTTCAAGTAACCAAGAAAATTCACAACGCCCTTCATGGACAGAAAGCCAGGCTTTCAAAAAAAGAGATAGATATTTATTTGGAAGTCAACAAGCAGAATTTAAAAGAGTTACCGCTGGGCGCAGATGTACTGTTTATCCACGATCCTCAACCGGCAGCACTTATAGAGAAAAAAAATAAACTCTCATCCAAGTGGATATGGCGCTGTCATATAGATTTATCCAATCCCAACAGGGCGGTGTGGGGATTTTTAAGACCTTTTATTGAAAAATATAATGCGGCCGTGTTTTCCGAGTCCAGTTTCTGTCAAGATTTAAAAATAAGAGAATTTCTCATTTCTCCTTCCATAGATCCATTGAGTGAAAAAAATAGAGAACTTACCAGAGTTGAGATTTTATCAGTTTTAAAGAAATATGACCTGCCATATGATAGGCCATTAATTACGCAGATTTCCAGATTTGATCGTTTAAAAGACCCCATAGGGGTTATAGAAGTATTTAAACTGGTGCGCAAATACGTGGACTGCGATCTGGTGTTAGGTGGTTCGCATGCCGCAGATGATCCTGAATTCGGTGAAGTCCTGGCTGAGGTGCGCAATATAGCTAAAGGGGATGAGAGAATACATATCCTGGTTATCAATCCTGAAACAAACGACTTTGATGTAAACGCCCTGCAAAGAGCTTCTTCTGTGATTTTGCAGAAGTCTATCCGGGAAGGATTTGCCCTTACCGTTACAGAGGCACTCTGGAAAGCAAAACCAGTGGTGGCCTCGGCTGTGGGCGGCATACCTCTTCAAATTGCGCATAAATATAATGGTCTTTTAACTTATACCATAGATGGTGCAGCTTTTTTGGTAAGACAGCTTTTAAATAGTCCTGAATATGCAGCACGCCTGGGTTTAAACGGCAAGGAACACGTAAAGAATAATTTCTTAATTACCAGGCACATCAGACAATATTTACTTTTATTCCTTGCCCTTTATCATAAAAGCGACATAGTATATCTATGATTTTCAAAAAGACCAAAGTTTATAAATTGAAAGATGCTGCGTTATCTGGCAGCGAGCTTAAGGAATTAGCCGGCATTTTAGAGGCAGGCCAAGTAATAGTTTTTCCGACAGAGACCGTTTACGGCCTTGGTTGTCTTTATAAAAGCCAAGCCGGTGAAGAAGAAATTTTTGGTATAAAAAATAGAAAGCCGCAGAAGAAGCTGCCCATAATGATTAAAGACCTGCGGACAATTGAGTCTTATTTTAAGTGCAAACCTTCATCTTTGGCGAAGGATATTATGCATAAGTTTATGCCGGGCCCCCTAACAGTTGTAATAAAAGACACAAATGGCAATTCTTTTGCTTTCAGAATGCCGGCTCATAAATTTATTCTGGATTTGATTTCGGCATGCAGGCGGCCGCTTGTGGCTACAAGTGCCAATGTATCCGGAGAAAAACCAGCAGTGGATTTTACACAAGCCCGTCATGTTTTTTTTAATAAAGTTGCTGCTATTATAGATGGAGGGCGTTGCCGGCTTGGTGAGCCTTCCACCATTATTGATTTAAGGGAAACAGATACTTTTAAAGTTATCCGGGAAGGTGTTTATTCGAAAGAGCTTATTAAAACAGCATTGAGCAATCCAAAGAATATTTTATTTGTTTGCACTGGCAATAGTTGTCGTTCTATCTTGGCGCAGGCAGTTTTAGAAAAACAACTTAAAGATAATAAAAATACGGACATTTTGGTTGCTTCGGCCGGCACAGCTGCCCTGGAAAATATGCCTCCTTCGCAAAGCACAATCAGGATTCTTGAGGGAGCAGGTATCAAAACCGATAAATACAAAGCCAAAAGACTAACTCCAAAAATATTAAAGCAGGCAGATTTAGTGCTTACTATGGAAAGGGCTCATGAGTATTATATTCTGGAACACAATCCGAAGTTAAAGCATAAAACCTTTAGCTTTTTAAAATTTGCCTTTGGATTAGAGGATGAAATTCAAGATCCTATCGGTAAAGATATTGATGAGTATAAAAAAGTATTTTCTTTAATTAAAGAAGCAATGAGGGAAATAATTAAAAAAATCACATAGTTTATCCAGATGGCAGAAGTCAAAAGAGAAAATTCTGTTCTCTGTTTTCTAATACAAGGAGTAGACGATGATTATTGCTATCGGTGCCGACCACGGCGGATTTAGATTAAAAGAAAAAATAAAAAAATATCTTAAAAGTAGGGGCTATATCGTTAAAGATTGCGGCACTCATTCTTTGGAATCCTGCGATTATCCCCAAATTGGCTTGGAAGTTGCTCAAGCTGTGGCTGCCAAAAAGGCCGACAAGGGTCTTCTGATTTGCAAGACCGGTATTGGCCAGTCTATAGTTGCTAATAAAGTTCCGGGCATAAGAGCTGCTGTTTGTTTCAACCTGACTTCTGCGCGTTATAGCCGGCAACATAATGATGCCAACGTGCTTGTCCTGGGCTCTTTGTTTGTTAAGGAAAATTTGGCCAAGAGGATTTTAGGTGTTTGGCTAAGAGAAAAATTTGAAGGCGGCAGACATAAAAGAAGAGTTAATCAAATTAAGAATATAGAGAAGAAATTCTTAATTGGTAACCGGTGAATGGTAAAAAGGTGAGTCCTGTCCGCCTCAAGCGGGTAGGGGTTAATTAATCAATTATAAAGGAGGAATATAGATTGAGTAAGTTAAAAGAGATTGATCCAGAAATTTACCAGGCCACATATAAAGAGATTCTCAGGCAGAACGAAACACTGGAATTAATTGCCTCTGAAAATTTCACAGATGAGGCTGTTTTAGAGGCACAAGGTTCTGTTTTAACCAATAAATACGCCGAAGGATATCCGGGTGCACGCTGGTATAACGGCTGTGAATATATAGATGTAGTTGAAAGCAAGGCTATAGAAAGAGCAAAAACGCTTTTTAGTGCCGAACACGCCAATGTCCAGCCGCATTCCGGCTCACAGGCTAATATGGCTGTTTTATTCGGCGTTTTAAAGATGGGTGATACCATAATGGCTATGGACCTTGCCTGCGGGGGGCACTTAACTCACGGCCATAAACTTAATTTTAGTGGAAAGTATTTTAAAATTGTGCCCTATGGAGTTAGCCCCGAAGATGAACGCTTGGATTATGAAAAAATACTCTCTATGGCAAGGGAATGCAAACCGAAAATGATTATAGCCGGTGCCTCTGCTTATCCTCGCCTGATAGATTTTGAAAAATTTAGAAAAATTTGTGATGATGTCGGAGCTTACCTGATGGTCGACATGGCTCATATCGCAGGTTTGGTGGCAGCCGGCATTCATCCCAGCCCTGTGCCTTTTGCAGAATTTGTAACCACCACCACCCATAAGACTTTGCGCGGGCCGCGTGGGGGGATGATTTTGTGCCGGGAGGTATTTGCTAAAAAGATAGATACAGAAGTTTTTCCCGGCATCCAGGGAGGACCGCTTATGCACATTATTGCCGCCAAGGCAGTTTGTTTTAAAGAGGCGCAGGCAGAAGAATTTAAAGTTTATCAAAAGCAGATTGTTAAAAACGCCATTAGTTTAGCCGGAGAGTTATCTCGCCGGAATTATCGCATAGTTTCAGGCGGCACCGATAACCATCTCCTACTGGTTGATTTATCCGAACACGAATTGACGGGTAAAGAGGCTGCTGACACCCTGCATAAAGCTGGCATAACTGTGAACAAAAATTTAATACCTTTTGATAGAAGAAGCCCTATGGTTACAAGCGGCATTCGTTTGGGTACCGCGGCTCTGACTACCAGGGGTATGAAGGAAAAAGAAATGGGGAAAATCGCAGAATTTATAGAAGTTTCTCTTGATCATCCTTATAATAAGAAAGTTATAGCACGTGTTAAAAAAGAAGTGAGCGAGTTAACCAAAACTTTTCCTTTATACCCCGATTTATTAAAGTCTTTTAAAAAGTCTTGATGGCAAAGCATAAACTTAAAAAAATACGCCCAGGGTGGGATGAGTATTTTCTTAAAATATCTCATCTGGTTTCCCAGCGGTCTACATGCCTCAGGCGGGCGGTAGGGGCAGTAATTGTTAAGAACAAAAGAATTTTAGCTACCGGTTATAATGGGGCGCCAACTGGTTTGCCGCATTGCGCGGTAAGCGGTTGTCTTCGCCAGAAGTTTAAAATTCCTTCAGGCATTCGTCATGAACTTTGTCGTGGCTTGCATGCCGAAATGAATGCCATTCTTCAGGCCGCTTATTATGGCATCGATATAAGTGATGGCACTCTCTATGTTACAAATCAACCCTGCATTTTATGTGCCAAAATGATTGTTAATGCCCGCGTAAAGAAAATAGTTATGGCAGCTGGATATCCGGACACCGAGGCTCTGATATTATTTAAGAAATCTCAGATTCGGTTAATTTATAAGAAAATTTAAGAAAAACAGAGAAATCTTATGGAAATATTCCATAATACCTTAAATCCCTCATAATTTCTTGAAAAATCACCTCTTGACAAAACTCTATATGTGGTGTATATTTATAGTACTTCACTCATTAATCTACCATATAATGTGTTATTTTTGAGGTTTTATCCTTTATGAAGTGTCCATATTGCGGATGGCAGGAAGATAAAGTAATTGATTCAAGGTCGAGCCAGGAAGGGGATGCCATCAGACGAAGAAGAGAGTGCTCGAAGTGCCAGAGAAGATTTACTACCTATGAACACATAGAGCAGGTTCCTCTTATGGTTATTAAAAAAGACGGACGACGGGAATTATTTGATAAAAAGAGAATTTTAACGGGCGTGATGAAGGCCTGCGAAAAAAGGCCCATTAGTATGGATAAAATTGAAATCATGATAGATGAGATTGAAAGATATCTGCAAAAAAATTATGAGAAAGAAGTTAAAAGCAGAGAAATTGGCGAGCTGCTGATGGAGAAGCTTCGTGATTTCGATGAAGTAGCTTATGTTAGATTTGCTTCTGTTTACAGAGAATTTAAAGATTTAAGTCAATTTATGAAGGAAGTGAAACAATTGCTCAAATGAAGCCACAACTTAGTGAGTGATAGTGAAACTTTCCTTTCAGTCGCGTAAGTCGTGCGCTCATTAAGGGAGGATTTATAAATATGGGACAACCTCAAGTTATTTCCTCGGGAAAGAAAAAAATAGATGCTTCTCAGGATAAAAAAAATCGCTATTTTGATAAAGCCAGAAAAAGAGACGGAAGAATAGTCAGTTTTTATAAAAGCAAGATAGCCGACGCTATTTTTAAAGCTGCGCAGTCGGTCGGCGGAGAAGAGCGCATGCTGGCTGATGAACTGTCAGAAGCAGTAACATTATATTTAAGGAAAAGATTTGATTCTAAAATTCCTTCCATTGAGGAAATCCAGGATGTAGTTGAAAAGGTATTAATAGAAACCGGTCATGCTAAAACTGCCAAAGCCTACATACTTTATAGACAAGAGAGAGCCAGAGTTAGAGAAAGCCTTAAAGTCAGAAAAAAATTGAGGCCCAAAACCGACGCTACAGATTTGTCTCTTTTAGTTACGCCTCTGGCAAAAGATGAAATTTTTGGTTGGCAAAAGATCAAAATTATTAAGGCCCTGATAAAAGAAGCACACCTTGCTCCTGCCCTGGCCGGTGAAATTGCCTCTAGCGTAGAACAGAAAATTCTTAAATCAGGCATAAGCCAGATTTCCACTACCCTCATAAGAGAACTGGTAGATAATGAGTTATTTGTAAGGGGATTAGAAGCCAAACTTAATCAACAGGCAATTATCGGTATACCAAGTTACGACCTTCAAGAAATTATATATTCTAAAAGTTGCGAGAATTCCAACATTACTTCCAATAATCCGGAAGCTATAAATCTTTCCATCGCTGAAAATGTTTTAAAGCAATATATACTCAAAAATGTATTTAGCGAAGATATAGGCCACGCCCATTTAAAAGGTATAATTCATATCCATGACTTGGGATACCCGAGAGCTTATTGTTCAAGTCATTCACTTGAATATATTAAAAAATACGGTTTAGAATTAGATAACCTGGATACTTCCAGCGCCCCCGCTTTTCATGCCAGAACTTTAACCGGACACTTAAATACTTTTATGGCCAGCCTCCAGGCTTATTACGCAGGTGCTTTAGGCATAGGCTATATTAATATTTTTTATGCCCCCTATCTTGAAGGAATGAGCTATAAAGAAATGAAGCAGGAAGCTCAATATTTGATATTTTCAGGCAGCCAGAATGCTTTTTCCCGGGGAGGGCAGAGTTTATTTATCGATTTTAACGTTCATACGGGCATACCAACGTATTTAAGAAATATACCCGCCATAGGCAAAGGAGGTAAATATACAGGTAGGACTTACGGCGATTATGAACAGACAGCTCAAGTTTTTGCCCGGGCCATGTTAAACGTCTGGCAGGAAGGAGATTGTTATGGTCACCCCTTTGCCTTTCCTAAAGCAGATATTCACATAAATCAGGACACTTTTGATAATCCGCAGCAATATGAACTTTTGAAATATGCCTGTGAAATTGCCAGTGAGAACGGAGCGCCTTATTTTATATTTGATAGAGACGAAGTTACGCTTTCTGCCTGTTGTCGCTTGAGAACCAAAATTGAAGACAACTATATGATTCAACATCCAGAGAGTATGCGTTTTTGTGGTTTTCAGAATATAAGCATAAATCTGCCCCAGGCTGCCTATCGGGCCGGCAGGGGTAATATAAAAGGTCTTTATAAACAGATAGAATATGCTATGGACCTGGCTATAAAAGCTCATTTGCAAAAGAAGGAATTTATAGGCAATTTAATGAAAGAACCTGGTATGCCAATGTGGGAAGTAGGCAAGATTGCCAAAGACGGCAGGCCTTACATTGATTTAAATGCAGCTACTTATATTATAGGGATTATAGGCTTAAATGAATGTGTGCAGTTTTTAACCGGTAAAGAATTACACGAAGATGAAGAGGTTTATAAGCTAGGGCTTAAAATTATCTCTTCTATGTTTTTAAGGGCCAAGCAGGAAGAGAAAAAATTAGGCTTGAAATTTTCCCTTGAAGAATCGCCAGCCGAATCAGCTGCCCGCCGTCTTTCCAAAGTTGATTTGCGTCAATATCCTGAATCTGCTCATATTGTAATAAAAGGAGATCTCGAAAAAGACGAAGGCTATTACACAAATTCAATTCATTTCAGAGCCGATGCGCCTATTGACCTTCTTACCAGAATAATAAAACAAAGTAAATTTCACACCATGATAGAATCAGGGGCTATAATTCATGCTTTTGTAGGAGAAAAAAAGCCACCCGCAGAAAGTATTATGAGCTTGATTTCAAAAACCTATCACCAGACTCAGGCCGCCCAGATGACTATCTCGCCCGAATTTACCATCTGCAATAGTTGTCATAAAATGCAAAGCGGGCTGAAAGAAAATTGTATATATTGCGGAGGCGAGGATGTCTATGGAATTACCAGAATCGTTGGTTATTACAGCCGCATAAATAACTGGAATAAGTCTAAGGTTGGAGAATTGAAAGATAGACAAAAAGGGCAATATGCACTTTAGTTAAGCTAAGAAAAAGGGAGGAAGTATGAAGTTTAAGATTTTTGGAAAAAAAACCTGTGCTAAATGCGAAAGCACAAAGCAAAAACTGGAATTTTTTTTAAAAAAGTGGAAGATAGAAGGCGTTAAACTTTCATTTTATGATATGGACACCATTGATGGGCTTTCGGAAAGCGCGCTTCACGATGTCTTAAAAATTCCCACCACCATTCTTGAAATCGGCGGAGTGGCCAAAGCCAAATGGGAAGGAGAAATTCCGAATTCCGAAGAAGTTAAAATCTATTTTATTTAAATCATTCTTTGGTTTCGGGCTCAGGAGAAAGGTTGCTTTTTAGATTGGCTTTTTGTTTTAGATTTTTAAACCATTTAATATAGTATTCTTGTTTTTTCCTCTCAAGTAGTTTTTCTTTGAAACTTTCTTTTTCTTCGGTGAATTTTTCTCTATCAAAGGGCTGCCTCTCGTTCACCTTTAAAATGACATATCCGTTGGGAACTTCGATGATTTGACTTATTTGCTCCTCATTTAATTTAAAAGCCTCTTGTGTAAATTCTTTTGACTGACCGATATTCGGAATATAATCGTCCTTTTTGAAATCTTCGGTACTGTAGTTCTTAAGACTGAGAGCCTCAGTGGCTTGCAAGAAATCAAAACTCTCCTCATTTTTTTCTTTTTCTAAAACAGCAAGAATGGCCTGGGTTTTTTCTTTAGCTTTAGCTTTAGCTTTTTCATTTACAAAAGACTCGGTAACTTTTTTCTTGATTTCATCTAATGGTGGTATGTAAGGTTCCTTTTTGTCAATTAATTTCAGGATATAATAACCCTTTGGCGTCTGGACAATGTCACTAATTTGGTCCTTTTCTAATTTAAAAGCGGTTACCAGGAATTGATAAGACCAGCCTATGTCCGGTATGGACTGGGTAGCATTAAAAAAACCGGTTTTGCCCAAAGGCAAAGAGAATTCTTCGCTAGCTTCCTTCGGAGATTTGCCTTCATAAAGGAAATCAGAGACTTCATATGCTAATTCAAGCGCTTTTTCCTGAGTTTTTTGGGCTAAAACGATAGCTTTTATCTCTTCTTTAACTTCATCGAGTTGTTTATAGTCAGATTTTTCTTGGCCCCTTGCTTCTTTTTCCTCATTTGATTTTTTAAATTGTTTTTTATTATTTGTATAGTAAGTTTCGATTTCTTCATCAGTTACGCTGACTTTTTCTTTTTGACCCTCAAAATCCACTTTAATATATTCTATATTTACTTGTTTGGGAGTTCTGAAATTTTCTTTTTTATCCTGGTAGAATTTTTTTAGTTTCTCTTGCGATACATCTACCGCGTTTTTAAAATCATCTTTTTTTATAAGAACATAAGTTACTCTGGCGGTATCATTTTCCTTTGCGTAAGCATTTTCCAACTCTTCTTCAGTTACCCCGATATTATATAGAGATTTTTGTATTAACGTCTCTATTACTAGAGACTGCCTTATCTCTTCTTCAAATTCCCTGGGTTCTACATTAAAGACGTATTTAAGCAATAAATTGTAAGTTTCAAGGTCAAACTTCCCGTCCTTTTGAAAAAAAGGAAATGATTTTATTTTTTTGATGACTTCTTCATTCGTTACTTTAATGTTTTCATTTTGAGCAACGGCCAAAAGAATAAGTCGATCCCAGGCATTTTCCTGGAGGTTTATAAACTGTGAGTATTTTTGAAATTCATTTCCATATATTATGATAGCTTGATTGCGGCTGGCCTGATATGTTTCAATAAATTTATCAAAGGGAATTTTTTTATCGAAAATCTCTCCGGCATATTTAGGCCTGCCTTGTTTTTCGCCAAGACGGGTAGGTGCGCCCCACAGAACGAAAGCCACAATGACCACCACAGCTACAATCCACAGTAATATTTTGATAGTGCGTTTTTGTCTTAAGAATTTGAGCATTATTTAAAAAACCTCCTTATCTTTTCCTGCTGCGCGCCGCTTTAGCGGTGTGCCAGAAGCATTGATGGTAAAAATATAACATATTATAGCCGGATTTTGAGGTTTTTGGCAAGTAAAATAAAATCCGGAATCCGAAATGGCTGCCCTTTCTCCTCAAATCAAACATGCGGCGGGTAGTTATCCCCGGCCATCTGGTGTTTTTTTACCTGTGATTATCTGAGGTTTACGCTTGACTTTTTATAGAGAAATGGTTAGAATAATGCGACAAGAAGAAAAAATACACCTAAAATTAGAAATTTACAAAAAGGGAAAAGCGCAATGAAACTCAAGCTTGGTTTGCCCAAAGGCAGTTTACAAGAAGCTACACTTAGAATGTTTAAAAAGGCCGGTTTTAATATTTCGGTTTCTTCAAGGTCGTATTTTCCAAGCATCAACGACGAAGAGATAGAATGCATGTTAATTCGTGCCCAGGAAATGTCAACATACGTAGTTGACGCAGACCTGGATTGCGGGATAACAGGCTGTGACTGGATAGAAGATAATGGCAACTTATCTAAGGTGCAAAAAGTTGCAGACTTATTTTACGCCAAGCAGAGTTTAAATCCTGTAAGATGGGTAATTGCAGTACCTGATAATTCCAGCATTAAAAGTATTAAAGATTTAAATGGTAAACAGATTGCCACTGAATTGATAAACGTTACTAAAAAATATTTAAAATCGAAAAAGATTGACGCAGAAGTGCAATTTAGTTGGGGTGCCACCGAGATAAAGGCACCGGCTTTGGTTGATGCTATTGTAGAATTAACAGAAACCGGCAGCAGCCTGCGAGCAAATAATCTGCGCGAAATAGATACCGTGTGTAAATCGTCGACTTGGTTGATAGCCAACAAGAAGTCGTGGAAGAATAAAGAAAAAAGAACCAAGATTGAAAATATAGCTTTACTCCTAAAGGGCGCCATTTTGGCTGAAGAAAAAGTCGGATTAAAAATGAACGTTTCTCAAAAAAATCTTAAAAAAGTAATTTCACTTCTACCGGCCATGAAAAATCCGACTATTTCTAATTTGAACAAGAAAAGCTGGTATGCCATAGAAACCATAATTGATGAAAAAACAGTGCGGATTCTCATTCCTAAATTGAAAGCAGCCGGAGCTGAAGGAATAATTGAATACCCATTAAATAAAGCTATTTATTAAAAATTAAAGGTGTGAGGTAGTAACTATGCCCTGTGGGAAAAAAAGAAAAAGAGCCAAAATGGCCAAACATAAAAGAAAGAAAAAGCTGAGACGGGACCGCCACAAGAAAAAGAAACAATAATTCTCCTTTTCTTTCTATAAGGCTAACTCAAAGTGAAGCTGACATTTACCAGGAAAACAATTTTCATTTTTGCAATTTGCTGTTTTCTTCAAATCCAGGCCAGTTACGTTCTGGCAACTAAGCAAATCAGCATAAAGGAAAAAAAGGGAACCCAGGAAAGTAAATCTTATAAGCATTACATCCTTGGTCAGCTCTATGAGAAAGAGCAAAACTTAGAAAAAGCCAAATCCGAGTATTTAAAAGCCCTGAAGTTAGATGAAAGCTCCCTGGCGTTAAATACTACCATGGGGCGTATTTGTATTAAACTTTCTCAATGGGATGAAGCCGAGGAGTATCTTAGAAAGTCGAAGGAACTTTATCCTCAATCCACCAAGCCAAGATATCTACTGGCTTTAGTCTATACCCATCAGGAAAAATTCGCCCTCGTTATTGAAGAATACCTGTCAATTTTGGAAATAGAACCCAATGATTTGACTGCGCTAGGTTTCTTAGCAGACCTTTATATAATAGAAAACAAACTTGATAATGCCATAGAAGTTTATAAAAAAATAGCAGAATTAGAGCCAGAGATTGCCATAGTTCATTTCAATTTAGGCATAATTTATTCAAAACTTGAGGAATTTGATAAAGCTATTGAGGCCTTAGAAAAGGCAAAAGAATTAGAACCCAAACACATCCCATCCTATCTTGCTTTAGGCGTTATTTATGAGTTAAAAGGCGATAAAGAAAAAGCCATTTCTCTTTACGAAGAGGTTTTAAAAATAAATCCTTTAAATACAAATGTTTATAAACATCTTGGCGAAGTTTATCTTCAGCAGGACATGTTTGAGCAGGCAAAGATTCAATATCGGCTTCTAATTGAACTATTGCCACGGGAGATAGATAATTATATAAGTTTAGCCTACATCTCTTTAAGGGAGAAAGATGCCAAAAATGCTATTGAAATTTTAAATAAAGCGCTTGCTTTAGATAAAAAACAGGCTCAGGTTTATTTTTTATTGGGGTTATCTTTTGCGCAGGAAGGGAATTTTACACAAGCAGAAGGCGCTTACTTGAGGTCACTGCAAATAGATCCCGATGAAGATTCGGTCATTTTTTATCTGGGCGCTTTATATGAAAGAAATAATTTTAGAGACAAGGCCGAAGAGCAGTTTAAAAAGACTATCAATATAAATCCGGAAAATGCCGAAGCGCTTAATTATTTAGGATATATGTATGCCGAAGAAGGCCAAAATTTAGAAGAGGCAGAGGCCTTAATAAAACATGCCTTAGAAATTGAACCAGAAAACGGCGCTTACCTTGATAGCCTGGGCTGGGTTTATTATAAACTGGGCCGTTTTGAAGAGGCGCACCAGTTAATAGAAAAGGCTTTGACTTTTGCGGGGGATGACGCAGTAATTTTTGAACACCTGGGAGATATTTATTTAAAAAATGGAGATATTGATAAAGCTAAAATAAATTTTGATAAATCGCTTGAGTTAAAACCCGATAACGAAGAACTTAAAAAGAAACTGTTTAAAATTAAAAAAGAACATAGCATAAATAAATGAAAAATCGGCCCCCCATTGAAGAATTAAAAAAAATTTGCCGCGATTTGAGAAGAAACATTCTGATTATGCTCGAGAAAGCCGGTTCAGGGCATACCGGAGGTTCCCTCTCAATAGTTGAAATCTTAAGCGCTCTTTATTTTTATAAATTAAGGCATGATCCCCGCAGGCCGGATTGGCCACAGCGAGACAGATTTATTCTTTCGAAAGGCCATGGATGTCCCGCTCTTTACACGGTTCTGGCAAAAGCCGGTTACTTTAAGCCTCAGACCCTATGGAGCTTAAGAAAACTTGGTTCAAAGCTCCAGGGTCATCCTCAGCGCAACGTGAAGCTGGGAATTGAAGCTTCAACCGGGTCTCTCGGGCAAGGTTTATCAATCGCTAATGGTATTGCCCTGGTAGCGAAAATGGAAAAAAATGATGTAAGGGTTTATTGTCTTATGGGAGATGGGGAAATGGACGAAGGTCAAATTTGGGAAGCAGCCATGACCGCTTCTCATTATCACCTTGACAATATCTGCGGGATTATTGATAACAATAAGCAACAAATAGATGGATGGCTTAAAGATGTTAAGGGCATAGAACCTATAACTGATAAATGGAAGGCATTTGGATGGCACGTAATCGAAGCGGATGGACACAATTTAACCAAACTTATGGATGCTTACGATGAAGCTGGAAAGATAAAAAATAAACCAACAGTTATAATTGCCCATACTATTAAAGGCAAAGGCGTTTCTTTTATTGAAAACAAGGCCAAATGGCATGGGATTGCCCCCAAGAGAGAAGAACTTGAGCAGGCGCTGAAGGAATTGGACAAAGAAGATGGATGAGAAAGCTGAATTAAAGGCAACCAGAGACGGTTTTGGTGAGGGATTGCTTGGTGCTGGTCGAGAGAACAAAGATGTAGTTGTTCTTTGCGCTGACCTGACCGACTCCACCCGAGCCGGATGGTTCAAAAAAGAATTTCCTGGGAGATTTTTCAGTTTTGGTGTGGCTGAACAGGATATGATGAGTACGGCAGCCGGAATGAGCATGATGGGCAAAATTCCATTTGCTTGTACTTTTGGTGTTTTTGCAGCAGGAAGGGCGTGGAATCAATTAAGCATTTCAGTTTGTTATATGAATCTGAATGTAAAAATAGTTGGTACTCACGCCGGAATTTCGGTGGGGCCGGATGGAGCTACTCATCAGGCCTTAGAAGAAATAGCACTTATGAGGATTTTGCCTAATATGACTGTGATTGTACCCTGCGATGCTATCGAAGCGAAGAAAGCCACTATGTATGCGGCTAAATGCCCCGGCCCTGTTTACTTGAGACTCACCAGGAGTAAAGTGCCTGTAATTACGAAAGAAACCGATAGATTTGAAATAGGTAAAGCTAATATTTTGCGGGAAGGTAAAGATTTGACTTTTGTGGCCTGCGGAACTATAGTCGATAAGGCATTGGGCGCCGCAGATATTTTGAAAAAAGAAGGTATTGGTGCGCAGGTTATTAATATGCATACTATAAAACCTATCGATAAAAAGGCTATAATTTCGGCTGCTAGAAAAACAGGCCTTATTGTGACCTGCGAGGAACATACTGTCTTGGGTGGGCTCGGAGGTGCTGTGTGCGAGGTGATTAGTCAATACCAGCCTGTCCCAGTAAAAATAATCGGTATCCAGGATAGATTCGGCGAATCCGGGGAAGCAGAAAAATTATTTAAATTCTTTAAACTTACATCCCTGGATTTAGCTAAAGCTGCCAGAGCGATTTTAACTAAAAAGAATAAAAAATAATCATATAGAACTATGAATATGCTGACTTTGAAATCCCCCGCCAAAATCAATTTCTTCCTCGAAGTTTTAAAAAAAAGAAAAGACGGCTTTCACCAAATACAGACTGTTTTTCACGCCATCAGTCTTTATGATTCTATTTGTATAAAAAAGAGCAGAAGAAACGGCATTTTTATCAAAACCAACTATAAACAATTGCCTGTTGACGGAAGAAATTTAGCCTACAAAGCCGCCTATATTTTAAAACAAAAATATGATTTAGAAGGCGTAGAGCTTATCATAAATAAAAAAATTCCCCTGGCCAGTGGATTGGGTGGTGGATCAAGCAATGCAGCTACTGTATTAATGGGTATGAATAAATTATGGAAATTGGGCATTGGAAGCACCCAACTTTGCAAAATTTCCAGTCAACTTGGTTCGGATGTTTCTTTTTTTATCAGTAAATATGCAAGCGCCTTGGGTGAGGGCCGTGGTGAAATATTAAAACCGCTTAACCTGCCTCGTTATTGGTTTTTATTAATTTTGCCTGATTTTGGTCTTTCTTCTAAGCAGATTTATAGCGGGATTGGATTAAACTTGACAAGAAAAAACAAAAATGTTAAAATGTTGCTTCATGCCTTGAAAAAAAAAGACATAACTCAAATTGCAAAAAAACTTTATAATAGATTAGAAGAGAAGGCATTAAGTGAATTCCCTTTGATAAAAAAGATAAAACAAGCATTAAAAACAGCCGGTTTAAAGGCTGTTTTAATGTCTGGAAGCGGACCAACTGTTTTTGCATTAACTTTGGTCAGAAAGGAGGCGATTGAGGCCAAAGAGCATTTAAGAGCCGTAGGATGGCGCATGAGGGTAGTGAGAAGCCTGTAGATGAGTGGTTTGGCATTAAGAGGATGAGAGAAAAAGGAGAAATTAGAATGGAAATTACCGAAGTTAGAATGTTCTTGAGAGAAAGTCCGGACAGAAAACTAAAAGCATATGCAACGATAACATTTGATGATTCTTTTGTTGTCAGGGACATAAAGGTTATCGAGGGCAACAAAGGTCTTTTTGTTGCTATGCCATCTAGAAGATTGCGCAATTCATGTCCAAAATGTGGCCATAGAAATGTCATCAACAGCAAATATTGCAATAAATGCGGAGCACAACTAGAGGTATCCGAAAAAAGAGAGCCCACGCCTCAAGATCGCGAGAATGAACATCGTGATATTGCCCATCCCATCAAGCAAGAATTTAGAAATTACTTACAACAGAAAGTATTAGACGCTTATCAGGCTGAGGCGCCTTCTAAAGAAAGAGGCAGTGAGTCTACATTCGTCGAGACAGGTGAGGCCGCAGGTACGGCAAATATTAATCCTGAAGATATTAAACCTGAAGGACAAAAACCAGACGAGATTTCCTGAGGCAGGTTATAAATTACAACTGCACAAGTCGTAGATTTGCAAGTTCAGGACTTATAAGTTATAAATTATGACTTTTGTGCCCGGTGGTGTAATTGGTAACACACCGGCCTTTGGAGCCGTGATTCGAGGTTCGAACCCTCGCCGGGCAGCCAAATTTCCTTCGGAAATTTGGTCCTAAGGCAGTGTAAAAAATGCGAACAGGTGTGAATATTTTAGCTGTCGAAGGACCTTTTTATTGTAGCTGTTGAAATGCCTGCATCTTTAGAAACTTGGTTATGAGACAGCATAAGAAACGTGAGTGAATAAGGAGATGAAAGTTGAGGGATTTTAAGTGTCTTATTCTTGCTGCCGGCAAAGGCACAAGGATGGAGTCCTTTGAGCCCAAGGTCTTACAGCCCATTTGTGGCAAGCCTATGCTCGGTTATGTTATCAAACTAGTCAAGAAAATAGGCATAAGAGACACAATCGTTATTATTAATAATAAAAGCCAGGGGCGCCAGGTAAAAAGTTTTCTGGGTAAAGATATTGAAACAATTGAGCAAAAACAACTTCTTGGTACGGCCAATGCCGTTAATCAAGCCAGAAGACTATTGAAGGATTATGAAGGCAACCTTCTTATTCTTTATGGCGATACGCCTCTTTTGACGGAGATGACCACAGATAAGTTATTAGAGCATCATGTTGCTACTGATGCGGCTTGCACCCTGCTGACAGCTATCCTGAAGAATCCAACCGGTTACGGCAGAATCATCAAAAATGGTTTGGGTAGAATCAAGACTATCGTTGAAGAAAAAGATAGTTCAATTTATGAAAAAGTAATTGAAGAAGTAAATGTCGGCGTTTATTGTTTTAAATCCAAAGATTTATTTTTAGCGCTTAAAAAGGTAAAAGCCAATAATACTAAAAAGGAATTTTATTTAACAGATATTATTAAAATATTTTATGCTCAGGGTTTAAAAATAGAATCTGTAAGCACCGAGAGCACCGAAGAAATCTTGGGCATAAATAGCAAAAATGACCTGGCCAAAGCCCATGATATTATTCGCTGGAGAATTCTGTCTCGTTTAATGCAAAGCGGAGTAACTATTATGGACCCCAATGCCACTTTTATCGATGAGGAAGCAGTTATAGGTAAAGATACTATTATTTATCCTCATGTTATGATTGAGGGCAAGAATTATATAGGTAAAAACTGTAAAGTCGGTCCTTTCTGCCGCATAAGAGGCAATTGTCATATAGAAGATAATGTGCTTATCGGCAATTTTGTTGAGATTGTAAGGACTTCCATTAAAAGCAACACTAAGATTAAGCATCAATGTTACCTGGGAGATGCCGAAGTAGGTAGTGAGGTTAATATGGGAGCAGCTACAATTATAGATAATTATGACGGAAAGAAAAAATACAAGACCGTTATTGAAGATAAGGTTTTTATAGGGGCGGGAGTAATATTAATTGCCCCCGTTAAAATTGGCAAGGCAGCAGTTTGTGGAGCTGGCGCAATTATATCTAAAAATACAAATGTTAAACCAAACTCGAAAATAGTTGGTGTATCGGCACGTATTAGACATAAGAAAGGAAAATAATTTAAGAATGGCACAAATTTGCATGGAGAAAAAAGAATGAATAGAAAATTAGCAATTTTTAGCGGTAATTCTAATAAGCCTCTGGCAGAAAAAATTTGTGGTTATCTTGGCGTGAAATTAGGGGATGCATTAGTAGATGAATTTAGCGAAGGAGAAATAAAAGTAAAGATTAACGAAAACATTAGAGGCAAGGATGTTTTTGTCATTCAGCCCACTTGTTCTCCGCCAAATAAAAGCCTTATGGAATTACTTATTATTATCGATGCCTTAAAGCGTGCCTCGGCTGAAAGGATTACAGCTGTCATTCCTTATTTT
>CAYUDR010000005.1:0-25103 GCA_964443705.1 uncultured Planctomycetia bacterium
AATCTGGCCAGAGAAGGTGATTTGTTTATAATTCTTGGAGCAGGTGATGTTGACAAAATCGCTGATGAATTATCTAAAGACCTCAAAATTAAGTTTAAAATTCAATGAACCATTAAAGAGTTATACTACTTTTGGCATTGGTGGTAAAGCATCTGTTTTGGTGAGGCCGAAAACAAAAGAAGAACTTAAATTTTTAATAAAGACCCTTTTAAAACGAAGAGAAAATTTTTTAATTTTGGGCTGTGGCTCAAATATTCTTGTTAACGACGAGGGTTTTAGAGGTGTGGTTATCAGTTTGAGACAGGGAGACTTTTTGCATATAGGTAATGAGGCTGGAAAGTTAGAAGTAGGCGCAGGCACCAGGGTATCTACGCTTTTGGGCTTTTGTGAGAAAAACGGATTTAGCGGCCTTGAATTTATGGCAGGCATACCGGCTTCCGTGGGTGGCGCTATAAAGCAAAATGCCGGAATACGTAAAAAAACTATAGCAGAAGTAATTAAAGATATTAGTTATCTTGATAAAAAGGGAGAAAGTAGAACTTTATCCGACAAAGACCTGAATTTTTCTTATCGTTGCCTTGATTTGGAATTTTCAGTTATAACCGGAGCTACTTTAAAACTAAAGAAGTCTAGCCCCAAAAAGGTTAGAGAAAATATTCGTCTTTTTTTTAATTTAAAAAGGCAAAAACAGCCCCTGGATAAGAAGAGCGCCGGTTGTATTTTTAAAAACCCCAAATTTATAAATACCGGGGTTTTAGTTGAAGAACTGGGCTTAAAAGGCATGTGTTGGGGAGGGGCGCGAATTTCCGAGAAACACGGTAATTTTATTATTAATAAAGATAATGCTACTTATAATGATATCTTGCACCTAATAGATTTAATAAAGAAGAAAGCCAAGCTTAAAAAAAATATTCTTCTTGAGGTTGAGATAAATATATTGCCATGAGTAAAACCAGAAAAAATTTAAGAAAGAGATTCGGGCGTATAGGTATTTTAATGGGCGGTGATTCTCCGGAAAGAGAGATTTCTCTTAAGTCAGGAACTGCCGTCTACCAAGCTCTTAAAGAAGAAGGAGCAGAAGGCGTAATTATCAATATAAAAAATACTAAAAATAAACCTCAGCTAAAAATGGATATTTTAAACCGACACCTTGATGTAGCTTTTATTGCTATGCATGGAGATTTTGGAGAAGACGGCCAGTTGCAGGCCATTCTCAAAGAGCTTGATATTCCTTATACAGGTTCTGGTCCGCAAGCTTCTCGTTTAGCTATGGATAAAATTGCCTCAAGAAGAATTTTTGAGTTTAATAAACTTGCGGTACCAAAGTTTATAATTGCTAAAAATAAAAATTTTAATTGCGATGGGCTTAATTTCCCCCTGGTGGTTAAACCATCGAATCTTGGTTCCAGTATTGGGCTTTCGATTGTCAGGAATAAAAGAGAGATGGAACACGCTTTTTTATTCGCCAGAAAATACAGTCGAAAAATAATAGTTGAAGAATATCAACCGGGAGAGGAAATTACAGTAGGAATTCTCGAAGAGCAAGCCTTGCCGGTTATTATGCTAAAACCAAAAGAGGAATTTTATAATTATAAGGCAAAATACACAAAAGGATTAACCAGGTATCTCATACCGGCACCTCTTAAGACGAAGATAGCTGTTTTTTGTCAGGCCGCAGCCCTCAAAGCCCATCGGGTTTTAGGATTGTGGCATTTTTCGAGAGTGGATATGATTTTAAGAGATGGCAAACAGCCGATAATTTTAGAAGTTAATTCTATTCCCGGCTTAACACCCTTAAGCCTTTTGCCGAAAGCAGCTGAGAACAAGGGTTTAAATTTTATTGCCTTGTGTATTAAATTGGTTGAGTCGGCTTTTAAGTGATAGCGCAATTTATATTGCTTATAGTCCATAAATTGCCTGTTTATTAAAGAAAGGTGGGAAGATGCCAAGAAAAAAAAAGAAAGAGTTTTTATTAACAGAAGAAAATAAAAGGAAGTCCATATTCAAGTCTATAATTTGGCTGTTAATATTTTTTCTTATACTGACGTTGGTTTTTTTTGCTGCCAAAGCCTTGATAAGTGGTTGCGGCAATTCGGGTGTTTTTAAACTGCGGCAATGTTATGTAGAAGATGATACTCTAGATTTAAGCGGAAATAAGGCTTTTGATTATTGTCAGCTATCCCCCGGAGGAAATCTTTTAGAGATAGACCTTGAGGCTTTAAGAGATGCAATTTTGCATGCACACCCGCAGCTCAAAGAAGCTAGAGTGTCAAAAGATTATCCCGATACCATCAGAATTTGCGTCAAAGAGAGAAGGGCCTTTGCTCAAGTCGAAGCTAAAAAATTCTTTCTTGTAGACAAAGAAGGGTTTATATTAGAAAAAAGTTTTGAAGAACCCCAATTGCAACTGCCGCTGATTATCGGCGTCAAATCCCAACATATAAAAAAGGGTGTTTTTAGTCGATCGGCGGCATTAAAAAAGGCTATTGAGATAATAAAACTGCTTGAATCCATGAATTTTAAAGATAAATACGGAGTAAAAAAAATAGATGTAGGCAACCTTAATAATATATCTTTTTATACAAAGGAAGATGTTGAGATTAAACTCGGCAAAGATGATTTTAGAGAAAAAATAAAGAAGGTAGAATCTCGGTTACCCAATTTAGATTTGAAACAGATAAGATATATCGATTTGCGTTTTAAAGATTTAATTGTCGGTCCCAAATGAATAAAAATAAAGATATGATAAGTTGTGCTTTGGATATAGGCTCCAGCCGGATTAAAGCCGGCATGGTAAGATATTGTAAGCAGAAAAACTCATTTGAGATTCTTGCAGTAAAATCAATTTCGCCTAGCGGAGTCAGGAGTGGAATTGTATCTGATATGACTACTTGCACACAGGCCATTGCCGTGGTTTTAGAAGAAATAGAATTAAAGGCAAAAGCGAAATTTGATTATCTTTTTTTAACAGTTGCAAACTCGCAAATTAATCTTGATCGTGCCAGGGGAGCTTGTTTGCTTAAAAGAGAGGGGCGCATTACACATAAGGAAGTAGAACACGCTATACAAAGTTCGGTAGAATTTTACCTGCCCCTGGACAGGAAACCGGTCCAAATAATAATTGCAGAATTTATTGTTGATGGACAAAATGGCATTTTAAATCCTATAGGAATATTTGGAAAAAAACTGGAGGTACAAACCATTCTTCTGCATTCGCCAGTTCAGGTAATATCGAATTTAGTTACGGCTGTTGAGGAAGCGGGTTACACCATAGATGACCTGATTGCCTGCCCTCAAGCACAGGCTGAATTTTTCTTAACTGCACAGGAAAAAGAGGATGGAGCAGTATTGCTTGATATTGGAGATCAAACAATTAATTTTAGTTATTTTAAAGATAAATTTATATCCGAAATCAGGAATTTTGATGCGGGCATAGCCGAAATCAATAAGGGCATTAGCTCCCTTTTTAAAATTCCTTATGAATATGCGCGTGAATTAAATGAGAGATATTTCAGCTTGGCATCTAATACAGATAAATCAAATGAGCCCATTCTACTGGAGAAGAAAAATGGGGAATACGAAAGTGTCTTAAAAAGAGATTTTTGTGCAAGAGGCATCGAGGCCTCAGGAAAGCTTTTTACAATCATTGAAAAATATTTAAAAAGGCATAGCGCAGGTGATAGTGTTGTACTTTCTGGGGGGGCGGCCCTTATGGATGGTTTTCTTGAAAAATTAGAAAATTATAATTTGAATTTAAAACCGGGCACACCTCTCTCAGGCAAAATAAAAGCCCGAGACCCGTCTTTTAATAGTCCTCTATTTTCAAATAGCATATGTGCCTGTGCCTATGGACTTAAACTTTTAAGGGAAAAACGTCTAAATCGCCTTAAAGATCGCCATTTTTTAGGCAGTTTCTTCCTGCAAATTAGAGATTTATTAGAGGAATACTTCTAAACGCAGAATCGAGCCGCCCATGCCCCCGTCTGGCCCCACCTGGCGGATGGGCAGGGGGCGAGCCGGGGATTTAGGATCTGATAACTCGCTGCACCTGATTTTCCTTCTCCACTAAAGCGGCTTCGGTGAGCCCTTGAGAAAAGGTTCTTATCCCGCTAAATTTCATTCTATCATCAATCAAAAAGGCAATTAATTAGACCCTTCCTTTAAGGAATTAGTAAGGTTTACTTGTGCCCTTATGATATCCTTGTGGATTAAAAATATAACTGCAAATCTATTTTTCCTGCTTGCCCGTGTAATCGCGAGGTGTTTTAATTGACACATATATCCTTTTGTGATAATCTAAAAATGTGATAATCTAAAAAAATAAATAAAGCAAATATTTTTAAATAGAAAAGAAAAAGGAGCAACATAGTCAAAAACCATTTTTACAGGATGATAAAAAAATGAAAGAGAAATTTAGAAATATCGGTATAATTGGTACCGGCCATATGGGGCAGGCCATAATAAAAGGGCTTAAAACTGCCGTTCACAAAAAGAATATTTTAGTTATCGATAAGGATGAGAAAAAATCTAAAAAGATATCTAAAAAGTTAAAAGTCAAAGAGGCCGCTGATTTAAAGATTCTGGTTGCAGAGGCCGATATTGTTATTGTTTGCATTAAGCCGCAGGATATAGATAGTTTGCTTGATAAAATGTCACATTTTAAATTAAAAGATAAGCTTATTATCTCAATTGCAGCCGGTGTAACCACTTCTTATATTCTTAAAAAGCTAAAAGCCAAAGTGGCAGTTATTCGCGTTATGCCTAATATTAACGCTTTGGTGCAGAGGAGCGTTAATGCTATCTGTGAGGGTAAGTACGCGAAGAAAAAAGATCTTGTGAACGCGCATGAAATTTTCGATGCGCTGGGTGATAATTTTATTGTTTCTGAGGAAAAGATGGATGCTATCACTGCTATTTCAGGCAGCGGCCCTGCTTATGTGGCGCTGTTTATAAAAGCCTTATCCCGCGCTGCTAAAAAAAGTGGTTTAAGTCTTAGTGAAGCAGAGAAAATAGTTGCTCAAACTTTAGAAGGCACTTTAAGGATGCTAAAGAAGCATAACATAAAACCCGAAGATTTTATCAGAAGAGTTAAATCAAAGGGCGGAACAACCGAAGCAGCTTTTAAAGTTCTTAAAAGAAAAGGTTTTGAATCTATTATTTTAGAGGCAGTTTGCGCGGCAAAAGAACGCTCTTTAAAATTGGGGAAAAGATAAGATGCTGATTTTGGCAAATTTAATATATGCTGTAGCTACGGTTTTAAATATATTGATAACTGTTCTTATTTTTTTGATTTTTTTTAGAGCGCTGATTAGCTGGGTGAATGCTGATCCCTATAATCCTCTTGTTCAATTTTTATATAAGACTACCGAACCCCTGCTTGGGCCTCTCAGGAGAATGTTGCCGATTGGTTTTCGGGCAGGTATAGATATTTCACCCATTGTTGCTTTTCTCATACTGATATTTATTAGATTGTTTATTGTAAACACCTTAATTGATGTAAGCATTAAGTGGAAAATGTTAAAGTAAAAAAAATTAAAAAGGACGAAATTATGGCAAGTTTAAAACCAAAAATTGGCATTATCGGCGGCAGCGGTCTATATGATATAGAAGGTTTTGGCCAGCGTAGGGAAAAAACCGTAAATACCCCGTTTGGCAGGCCCTCAAATGATTTTGTAGTGGGTAGGTTGAATGGGGTAGAAGTAGCTTTTCTCCCGCGTCACGGGCAAGGGCATAAGATTTTACCAAGTGAAATTAATTACCGGGCCAATATTTATGCTTTTAAAGAGCTGGGAGTGGAAAAAATAATTTCCGTAGGAGCAGTGGGTAGTCTTAAGAAAGAACTTAAACCGCTTGATATCGTAGCTATAGATCAGTTTGTTGACCGAACCAACCAGGCTCGACCCACCACTTTTTTTGGTGATGGTCTTGCGGCTCACATAAGTTTTGCCGAGCCAGTCTGCCCCCAGCTAAGAAATGTGCTTTACCAAACTGGAAAGGAACTGGGCTTGAGCATTCATAACGGAGGCACATATCTAAATATGGAAGGACCCGCTTTTTCTACAAAAGCCGAATCGCTTCTCTATAAAAGCTGGGGTATGGATGTAATCGGTATGACTAAGATGAATGAAGCCAGACTGGCCCGAGAAGCCGAAATTTGTTTTGCTTCCCTGGCTATGGTTACCGACTATGACTGCTGGTACGAGGGAGAAGAGGCTGCAACGGTTAGTGTGAAATTGATAGTTCAAAACCTGTTAAAAAATGCCGAGAACGCTAAAAGATTATTGAAAACCGTATTGCCCAAAGCAGCTAAAATGAAGATGGATTGTAATTGTCAACATGCCTTAAAAGATGCCATTATCACCAACAGGGCTTCGGTTTCTTCTAAGATTAAGAAAAAATTGAAACCGATTATCGGTAAATATCTGTAAAGATGGACAAAGTTAATTTTAAAAATACTTTAAATTTACCTAAAACCAAATTTTCTATGAAAGCTAATCTGCCGCAGGCAGAGCCCAAAATAGAAACTCTGTGGCAAAATAAAAAGGTTTATGAAAAACTGCAGAAGAAAAACGCTTCCCACAAAAAGTTTATTTTGCACGATGGGCCACCTTACGCCAACGGAGATATACATATAGGGCATGCGCTTAATAAAATTTTAAAAGACGTTATTGTTCGCTACAAGTCGATGAACGGTTATAACAGCTCTTTTGTTCCCGGTTGGGACTGTCATGGTTTACCAGTGGAAACGCAGCTTCTTAAACAATTGAATCTTAAGAAACATCAGATTAATAAAAGTGATTTTAGAAAAAAGGCCAAAAAATTCGCTTTAAAATTTGTTGACATTCAGAGAGAACAATTTAAGAGACTGGGCATATTTAGCGAATGGGAATATCCTTATCTTACGGTTGATAAAGATTACGAAGTCCAGGTGTTACGCACTTTATCCGGCTTGATAAAGGAAGGTTTTATTTATAAAAGTTTAAAACCGGTAAACTGGTGTTGTCATTGCGAAACGGCCTTAGCCGAAGCCGAGGTTGAATATCAGGAAACTTCTTCGCCTTCCATTTTTGTTAAATTTGAACTTAACAATCCCCCAGCTTTAGCAGATCATAACCAATCCAAAGTTTATCTGGTTATATGGACCACTACTCCTTGGACGCTTTTGGCAAATGTGGCCTGTGCCCTAAATCCCGCGCTGCCTTACGTTTTAGTTAAAGTAGGAGGAGAGGCGTGGATTATGGCTAAGAACCTGGTTGGAAAAGTATTGGAAGCGGCTGGCATTGATGAGTATAAAATATTAAAAGAGATAAAAGCAGAGGAAATAGAAGGATTAAAATATTATCATCCCTTTTTTCAAAGAGAAGGCATGGTTGTGTTAGCAGATTATGTTTCAAAAGAAGATGGCTCCGGCATTGTTCACACCGCTCCCGGTCATGGCCAGGAAGATTATATTACAGGCCTTAAGTATAAATTACCAGTTATTATGCCGGTGGATGAAAAAGGGAATTTTGATGAAAATCAGGGTGAATTTAGCACTCTCAATGTAAGAAAGGCAAATCAGAGAATTATAGAAAAATTAGATAAATTAAATTTATTGATAACTGCTTCGCAGGTCAGGCATTCCTATCCGCACTGTTGGAGATGCAAGCAGCCCATTATTTTTAGAGCCACAAGCCAGTATTTTATGCGTATAGACCATAAGAATTTGAGAAAAAAATTGCTGGCTTTAGTAGATAAAAAAGTTAGGTGGATACCGTCTCAAAGCAAGGAAAGAATTAAAGCTATGATAGAAAATCGCCCCGATTGGTGTCTTTCCAGGCAGAGGCTTTGGGGAGTGTCTATTCCTGCCTTTTATTGTGATAATTGCAAGGCCCATATTTTAGACGCGAAGGTTGTCAACCATATTGCCGACTTGGTTGAAAAAGAAGGTAGTGATGTATGGTTTGAGCGTAGCGAGACGGAGCTCTTACCGAAAAATTTTAAGTGTCCCAATTGCGGTGGCCATAAATTTAAAAAAGAAGAGGATATCCTTGATGTATGGTTTGAATCAGGGGCAAGCTACCGAGCCGTTCTCAAGGGAAGGGATAACTTGGCCTATCCGGCCGACCTTTATCTTGAAGGCAGCGACCAACATCGGGGTTGGTTCCAATCTTCTTTAATAATCTCGACGGCCTTAGAAAATAAGGCGCCTTACAGGCAAGTTTTGACTCACGGTTTTGTGGTGGATGGTGTGGGCAGGAAGATGAGCAAGTCTATGGGTAACGTTATCAGTCCTCAGGATATCATAAAGCTCAAAGGCGCTGATATTTTGAGATTATGGGTGGTTTCAAGTGATTATAGTGAAGACGTTAGAATCAGCGATGAAATTATAAACAGACTTTCAGAGGCTTATAGAAAAATAAGGAATACTTTTAGATTTATTTTAGGCAATTTATGCGATTTTAATAAAGAGAAAGATTTGGTTGGTCCCGGTCAGCTGGAAACAGTTGATAAGTGGGCGCTCTCGAAATTATATTTTTTATTAAAAAAAGTAGATAGTTATTATAGAAATTATGATTTTTTAAAAGCTTATCAGGCCATCTATCATTTTTGTGTTATAGAACTGTCATCTTTTTATCTTGACATTTTAAAAGATAGATTATATACTTTTGCTCCAAAAAGTATTGGGAGGCGGTCGGCGCAAACGGCACTCTTTTATATAATAGATGTGCTTACCAGGATAAGCGCTCCTATTATACCTTTTACGGCTGAAGAAGTATGGCAACATTTAAGAATTGATGAAGCCGGGAGCGTACATTTGCTTGATTGGCCAGAAATAGAGAAATTTAAGATTTACAGCGATATTAAACTTGAGAATGATTTTGAAAAATTGCTGGCTTTAAGGAAAGATGTAACCAAAAAGCTTGAGGGAAAAAGAGAAGAAGGGTTTATTGGTAATTCGCTCCAAGCGAAAGTGATTATTTATACAAAGCCTGCCTGCGAAAACAAACGTCTTTTAGATAAATATTATAAGGAATTGGTTTCTATCTTTATTGTTTCGCAGGTGCAGGTAAAAGTGGTGAAATCCTTAAAAGAAGGAGAGCTATGTCAGTATTTTGAAAATTCAAGTTTAGAGATTGAGAAGGCGCTTGGTTCCAAATGTCCCAGATGCTGGAATTACTCAGTAGATGTGGGTGCCTGTGAGGCTCATCCTGAAATTTGTCAGAGGTGTGCTAACGCTTTAGAAAATGGAGGAATGGAGAAATTCAATGGATAAACAAGAACTCAAGAAATACAAAGAGAAATTATTGAAGATTAAAAATATGGTTCAGGGCGATGTAAAACAGCTTGAGCAAGATTCTTTTTCAAAAACGCAGAAAGAAGCTGCTGGAGATCTTTCCAGCCATACCCTGCACATGGCTGATATGGCCAGTGATAGTTATGAAAGAGATTTTGCTTTTGATCTGGTTTCAAATGAGCAAGAACTCATGTATAAAATAAGCGAAGCCCTAAAAAGAATTGATGAAGATAAATTTGGAAAGTGTTTAGATTGCGGTAAAAAAATTAGTAAAGCAAGATTGAATAGTATACCTTACGCAGGTTTATGCGTACTGTGTCAGCAGAAACAAGAAAAAAAAGAAGGCAAAAAATAGAATAACTAATAATGTTTTTTCTTTTGTGCGCTGCAGTCGTTTTCCTTTTAGATAGAATAACTAAAATAATTGTAGTAAGAAAATTATTTGTTGATGAATCACTGCCTGTTTTTGGCAAAATTTTCTCTATTACTTACGTAAAAAATACAGGAAGTGCTTTTGGTGTTTTTCCGGGGGCAACAAAAATTTTTATTTGCCTTTCCGGCGTGGCTATTATTTTAATAATCGTTTTTTTATTTCACTTGAAACAGAAAAATTATTTCACCAAATTTGGCCTGGCGCTGATTTTAGGTGGAGCGATTGGAAATTTAGTTGATCGTTTGACTTTTGGTTGCGTTATCGATTTTCTTGATTTTAAAATCTGGCCGGTCTTTAATCTGGCAGACCTCGCTATCAGCATCGGCTGTTTTTTGCTTTTATTTAAAATGTTTACACTGGGTCACAAAACAATAAAGTAAACAATGCATCCAATACTTTTTAAAGTTGGTTTTGTAACTATTTATAGCTATGGCCTTATGGTTGCAGTTGCCTTCCTGGTTGTTACCTTTTTTTTGTCCCGCAAGTTTAAAGAAATCGGCTTGCGAGGTGACTTGGCTTTTGACCTGGCTATTTATTTACTGATTTTTGGCATAATCGGCGCCAGGCTCCTCCACGTTTTTTTAAACCTCGATTATTACCTTAATAATTTAAAAGAGATTTTTATGCTTTGGCACGGTGGACTTGCATGGCAGGGGGGACTCTTCTTTGCCTTTCTGGGTGGTATTTTCTTTATGAAGAGAAATAACCTGAAGGTAGGGGCGACTTGCGACATAATTATACCTTATGTTGCACTCGGTCAAGCCATAGGCAGAATTGGTTGTTTTTTAAACGGTTGTTGTTATGGGGTGCCGACCGATTTTGCCCTTGGGATGGTTTTCCCCGGAAGGACGGGCCCCATACACCCCACACAACTCTATACCTGCTTTTTTCTGATTGTAATTTTTATTATTCTCAAAAAAATGGAAAAGAAAAAGACTTTTGACTGGCAAATATTTTCTTTATACCTTATTTTGCATTCTATTATGAGATTTAACATCGATTTTATAAGAGGAGATTTACAGGCCGCCTTTTTTGGGCTTACTATTTCCCAACTTATAAGTATCGGTTTATTTTTAACCGGTCTGAGCCTCTATCTAATGAAATCCAGACTTACGCAGGGAAGTGAACGTAAACCTGCGGATGTTATTGTTAAAAATGAATGAAAAAAAGGAATTTATTGTTGGCCAGAAAGAGGCTGGCAATCGTCTCGATCAACTTTTAGTTAAAAAATTGCCTGGTGAGTCCAGAACGCATATAAAAAGGATAATAGAAGAAGGATTTATTACCATTAATGCCAAGCCAAACAAGGCTCACTATAACGTCAAAGCCGGCGAGAGAATAGAAATACGCCAGGCCCCGCCTGTTTCAACCGATGTAATTCCCCAAAGAATAGATTTGCAAATTCTATATGAAGATGATGATATTTTAGTTATTAATAAACCCGCCGGGCTTTTGGTTCATCCAACCGGCAGAAGGCGTTACGGTACTCTGGTTAATGCCCTTGTGTATCACTTTGGCCAATTGCCGTCTTTGGGAGGCCAGGAACGTCTTGGTATTGTTCATCGACTTGATGAAGGCACCAGCGGTGTTATGGTAGTTGCTAAAACAGAAATGGCTTTAAGGGATTTATCGGCGCAGTTTAAAAAAAGAAAGGTTAAAAAAGAATACATGGCTTTGGTGAAGGGTGTTGTGGAACTCGATGAAGGAATAATCGATGTGCCGATAGGCAGGCACCACGAGAAAAGGCAAAGGATGACAGTACGTTACGTAAGTTCAAAAACAGCCGAGACTTATTGGAAAGTAATAGAGAGATTTAAGAATTCCACTCTTGTTTCCTTAATGCCCCGGACCGGCCGGACCCATCAGTTAAGAGTACATATGTCGCATATAGGCTACCCAATTCTTGGAGATAAGGAATATGGAACTATGGCCCCCATAGGTCATCAGGCTCTCTGTGCTTGTTATCTTGGATTTACTCATCCTGCCAATAAAAGTTTTATGGAGTTTAAAGTTGATTTACCATCGGACTTCAAAAAATTATTAGAAAGCGAACAAGTAAAATAAAAGATTTATCTTTTCTTGTTTTTTGTTAGCTTATATGGTATACTGATTTAAAGCAAATATAGGTATTTACAAGCAGATGCAGTTTTTGGTCTGTAATTTATGTAACCTGTGTTTCATAAATTGTCTGTTCATCTGTTCAGTGGAGGGAAAAATGGCAGAAACTACAAAAATTCCTTTAGTTATATTGATAGTATTAACCTTGGTTTCAGCTTCATTGGCGATAACTTTTTTCATAATGAAAGAACAGGAGAAACAGCAAAGGGTATTAATGGAACAAACTCTTGATGAGACCTTAAAAGCCAAGGAACAAACACTCAAAGATTTAAAAGAAATGACCCGTTTAAAAACCGATGCCGAATTAAAAACAGATCAACTTAAAGAAGAGGCCAAGCGTCTTTCACAAGACTTAGAGAAACAAAAAAAGGAGGCCCAGGCCGCTTTAGCGAAATTAAAAGATGGAATGAGCAAAGTAGAAAAATTATCGACTGCCTTAGAAGAACAGAAGACAAAAATAGAAAACTTGATGCAGGTAACCAAATCTCTTGAAAGTCAGAATAAGGAGCTAGATGTGCAACTTTCCCAAATTAGACTTGCCAAACAAGCACTGGAAAATAAGATTTTAATGGGTGAATCGGGAGCGGTACAACTCGAAAAAATTGTGGTCAGAGGAGTCACCCAGGAAATCGAAGGCAGGATTCTGGTAGTAAATGACGAATTTAATTTTGTGGTTTTAGATTTGGGTGAAAATTCGGGCATTGAACCGGGAACTATTTTGACTGTTACCAGAGAGGGAGCAGTATTAGGAAAAGTGGAAGTTGAGAATGTCTATGAGGATATGTCATCAGCTATAATTTTGCCACAGTGGCAAAAGGGTTCCTTTATGGAAGATGACAACGTTGAAATTTTGTAGAAGCATAAAGAGTTATAAATAAATTAAATTAATAAAAAAGGACAGTATATAGCTGTCCTTTTTTAAATTAAGTCGTAATAATGCAAAAGATTGAAATCGAGAAAGCCAAGATCCTAAGAGGAGAAGTATCCATACCGTCAGATAAGTCTATTTCTCATCGTGCTGTGATGATAAGCGCCTTAGCTTGCGGCAAAACTTGTATTAAGAATTTTCTTCGAAGTCAGGATTGTCTGCGGACGCTGGGAGCTTTCAAAGCGTTAGGCATAAAATATTCTTTAGAGGATTCTATGCTAGAGATGGAGGGGGGCGGAATTTATGGCTTAAGGCAACCCGCTGATAAAATTTTTGTAGGCAATTCAGGAACCACTATACGTTTAATATTAGGAATATTAGCAGGTCAAAGTTTCAAGTTGACTTTAGAGGGAGATGATTCTTTAAATAAAAGGCCGATGAAAAGAATTATAGAACCCTTGAGGGAGATGGGAGCGCAAATTCAGGCCAGAGAGGATAATTTTCCCCCCATTACAATTGCAGGTGCATCCCTTAAGCCTGTTTTATATCATCAGAAAATCGCCAGCGCTCAGGTTAAATCCTCTATCCTTTTAGCGGGGCTTTACGCAAAAGGTATTACTAAAGTCTATGAGAAATTAAAAACCAGAGATCATACCGAACGCATGCTTAAGTTATTCTCTGCTGATATTCAAACCAGTGGTCTTGAGATTTCAATTAACTCAAGCGCTAAACTTATTTCTCCGTCCGAGATAGATATTCCATCTGATTTTTCTAGCGCAGCCTTTTTTATAGCCGCAGCAACTCTTGTGCCAGATTCGCAAATAATAATAAAGAACGTGGGTGTAAATCCAAGGAGACTTGGTTTTTTAAACAGTTTAGTTACCATGGGCGCTTATGTGAAAAAAGTAAATGAGAGGCAACTATCGAATGAACCCAGAGCCGATTTAGTGATAGAATTCAGGCGTTCTCTTAAAGGTATTAATATTGATGAGAAAGATATACCGTCTATGATAGATGAATTGCCGATTATGATGGTGGTTGGGACTCAGGCCGAAGGCGAAACTTTTATAAAGGGGGCCGGTGAATTAAGAGTGAAAGAAACTGATAGAATTAATTCTATGGTTTTAGGTTTAAGGAAGATGGGCGCAGATATTAGGCCACAAAAAGATGACATTTTAATAAAAGGTCCTACGCCTCTTAAATCAGCTACCTTGGATAGTGTTGGAGACCACCGAACGGCTATGAGTCTTAGCATAGCGGCGTTAGTAGCTAAAGGTAAAAGTATTATTAGAGACATCGAATGCATTCAAACTTCCTTCCCAGAATTTTATACCACTTTAAATAAAGTCCTATCAAAATAATCATCAATTTTACTCCTTTATAGAAAACAGACTGCGCCTGCTCCATCTCAAACTAATCATGTAGGGCGGATGTATTCTGTTTCAAAAAACGTTTGACATAATTTTTTTATTTTGATATAGTTGTGTTTAGTTAAATAAGGGTACAATTCCGAACTAACAAAAGGGATTGTTTGAACAAAATTGACCCGTGACATCTTTGATATCAGGGGTTTCCTGCCGGTAGACAGGAATACGGGCATATAATTTACGTCATCGGAGAAATTTTGAGACTCCGTAAATTATGCTTTTATCAAAGGAGCCATTTATGGAAAATAAAGTGTGGCATTCAATAGTTAGGGGTTTCAATGCATTTATAGGTATGTTTTCAAATGATATGGGCATTGATTTAGGCACAGCCAATACCCTCGTCTACGTAAAAGGACTGGGTATTGTTTTATGTGAACCGTCTGTTGTTGCTATTCAAAAAAATACTCATCATGTTTTAGCTGTAGGGCAGGAGGCCAAGAGAATGCTCGGGCGAACTCCGGGAAGCATTGTCGCTATTAAACCAATGAAAGATGGAGTTATTGCTGATTTTGAAATCAGCGAAAGTATGCTGCGGTATTTTATTCGCAAAGTCCATAAAAGGAAAACTTTTGTCAGACCCAGAATAATAATTGCCATTCCTTCAGGTATAACAGAAGTTGAAAGAAGAGCCGTCAAGGATTCGGCAGAGCATGCCGGGGCAAGACAGGTTTTTTTGGTTGAACAGCCATTGGCAGCGGCCGTGGGGGCAGGATTGCCGATTCAGGAGCCCGCGGGCAACATGGTAGTGGATATTGGTGGTGGCACGACAGAGATTGCAGTAATTTCTCTGGGAGGCATAGTTTGCGCAAGGTCACTAAGAATTGGTGGCAATGAACTCGATGATGCTGTCACCCAGCATCTTAAAAAAATTTATAATCTTATGATTGGCGAGAGAACTGCCGAAGATATCAAGATTAAAATAGGGTCGGCTTATCCGTTAGAAGAAGAATTGAGCATGGAAGTTAAAGGAAGAGATTTAGTATCAGGCCTGCCGAAAACTCTTACCATTTCTTCGGAAGAAGTTAGAGAGGCGCTTTCAGAACCGGTGGTTCTTGTACTGGAAGCAGTCAGGGCTACTTTAGAAAAAACTCCTCCCGAACTTTCGGCAGATTTAGTTGATAGGGGAATTATTCTGACCGGCGGGGGGTCTCTACTTAGAAATTTCGATAAATTGCTTTCTGAAGAAACCGGTCTGCCGGTTCACTTAGCTGATGACCCTTTAACAGCAGTGGCTGAAGGCGCCGGAAAAGTCCTCAATGAAGTCAGGTATCTTAAAAAAATGGCGCCAGTTTCAAAATTAGACATTCAAGAATAGGGTGAAAGGGCTAAGAGAGTCCATTAGTATCGGTTTAGTTGCATTATTTCTTTTGTTAGTTATTTTTTGCCTTCCGTATCAAGTAACTACCAGTCTAAAACTCAAAATTGTCCAGTTTTTAGAATATCCCCTAAAGACTTCTTTTTTTATCAGCAATCAACTCAAGAATATACTTTTTTATCCCACCATTTTAAAAGAAAACCTTTCATTAAGAAAAGAAGCTGCTGTCCTGAAGAATGAAAATGTGCAATTAAGAGAAATTTTGGCAGAGAATGAGCGGTTGAAATCACTGTTATCTTTTAAGCGAAAATCATCCTTCAGGCTTATCGCTGCCAGAGTGATAGCCAAAGATACTTCAAGTTGGAAAAAATCAATTACTATCGACAAGGGTTTGAATGACGGAGTTTATCTTGAAATGCCGGTTATTACACCTGCCGGTTTGGTGGGCTGGGTGAAAGGCGTTAGTTCGGTTAGCGCACAGGTAATGTTAATCACAGATATAAATTCAAAAGTAGCAGCCCTTATTCAGAAAACAAGATTGGAGGGCATTGTAGAAGGGAGTGGTGGGCAGTGGTGTCGCCTGAAATTTATCGAAGCCGAGGCAGAAGTTGATAGAGGGCAAATAGTTGTTACTTCTGGTTTGAGCTCCATTATCCCCAAAGGGCTCATTATAGGAAGAGTTGAAGAGGTAATTTACAAAAAAGGCCAGGTTCAGAAAATAGCCTTTATTAAACCAGCCGCTAATTTTGATAGGTTAGAGGAAGTATTGTGCATAGATTCAAGCCATTGAGGCTTGGCTTAATTATTTCTACGTTTGCTTTTTTAGAAGCAGGCCTTCTTGCAAATTTTAATTTATGGAACCTGAGAGTAGAACTACTTTTGATGTTGATAGTTTTTTTGGGTATTTTTTCTACTAAAAAACAAATTTACATATGCGCTTTTTTTTGCGGGGCACTCCTTGACATCTTTAGCATTCTCCCTTTTGGCATAAACATTTTAATATTTATACTGATAGCTTTTTTTATTCAAAAAATTCCTAAAAACTTTTTCAGAGAAGAAAGATTGACTTTTGCCGTTCTGGTTTTTATAAGTACTTTTTTTTCAGGCTTTATTTCTTTTTCTTTGGCAGGGCCTCATTCCTTAAATTTTTTTAGGACCTTGGTCAATGTAGTTTTGCCTGCCACTTTCATTTCAACCCTGGCAAGCCCTTTGATTTTTTCTTTCTTTAAATTGGTTTTAATTAAAAATGAGAATAAATAAGTTAAAGATTATATTTGTTTGCTTCTTTTTTATTTTGATAGCTTCTTTTCTGCAGAAACAAATTTTGTCTTATCCGATTTATAGAATTTTAAGTGAAAAAAATAGAGTCCGCATTTGTTCCATTCCCGCCCCCAGAGGAATAATTACTGACAGAAAAGGCGAAATTCTTACAGGAAATAGAATATCTTATGCAGTAGCGGTAATTCCGCAAGAAATGAGAAACAGGCAGCTTACTTTTAATCTCTTAGCCCAAGCCCTTAATATGACCCCGGAATTTATAGCCGAAAATTATAAAAGAAATTACATAGCCCCCTTTGTGCCCATTGCGGTGGCGCAAGATATCAGCAAAGAAGAGGCCATAAGCTTGGAAGAAAGAAGTCTTTTTTTGCCGGGTGTCATTGTTATAACCACCCCTGTTCGTTACTATCCCTTGTGCGAGGCCGCTTCACATATCATTGGTTATTTAGGAGAGATTGACACCAAAGAATTGCATAAGTTGAAACCTTATGGATATAGAATTAAAGAATTAATAGGTAAGGATGGAATAGAGAAAGTTTATAATGTCTATCTTAAGGGAGAAGAGGGAGGTATTCAGGTTGAAGTGGATAATAAAGGTCGGGAGGTAGAGATACTTAGTTATAAATCTCCTGAAAGAGGAAATGATATACAACTAAGCATCGATAGCCGGCTTCAGCAAAAAGTATACCAGCTTATTAAAAATTATACTGCCGCCGTAACCATTATGGAGCCAAATACCGGAGAAATTTTAGCTATGTGTAGTTCTCCGGCTTTTGACCCGAATATCTTTATTAATCATAATCGTAACAAAGAAATTATTTCTAAGTTAGAAGATCCCCGATTTCCGTTTCTTAACAGAAACATTCAGGCCACTTATCCCCCCGGCTCCCTTTTTAAAATCCTTATTGCCTTAGCCGCACTCCAGGAAGATAAAATTAATCGTTATACCACCTTTGAATGCAAAGGGTCCTTTAAGCTGGGAAACAGAACTTTTGCCTGCTGGGACGAAGATGGCCATGGCAGCCAGACGGTGATAGATGCCATAAAGCATTCCTGTAATATCTTTTTTTATAATACCGGCTTAAGGCTGGGTGCTGATTTGATTTGTAAATATGCTAAGGAATTCGGGTTTTCTAGGCGAACCGCAGTTGATTTACCGCATGAAACAAAGGGATTGGTCCCCAGCAGGCAGTGGAAAAAACAGCAGTTTGGCGAAACCTGGTATAAAGGCGAAACCGTAATTTATGCGATAGGCCAGGGTTATCTAAGCACAACACCATTGCAGGTTCTAATGATGGTAAGCGTTGTAGCCAATGGGGGCAGGATTGTCAAGCCTTATTTGGTTAAGAGAATAGGTGAAATCTATGTAGCTGAACCTGGTTTTAGAGAATTAAAAATTGACAGGGGAAATTTAGAAATTGTTAAAGAGGGCATGAAAGAGGTAACTAAAGATGGAGGGACGGGCTATAGGGTAGCTGTTAAGGGTCTTGATATAGCCGGCAAGACCGGTACCGCCCAGGCATCTAAGGGCGAGTCCCATGCCTGGTTTTCAGGATTTGCTCCCGCAGATAACCCCAAAGTGGCTATAGTGGTTATTCTTGAGCACGGAGGCAAAGGTGGCCTGGGAGCTGTGGATGTTGCCAGTGGGATTTTTTCTTTTATTAAGAAAAATTATAATTTGGATGAAGATTTCCCATTTGGGGGTTAAGTGAAGTCATCCCTTACGGAGTGATAGTGACCGTAAGTGATAAGACTACGTATAATTTATGTTTAAAAATTTAAATTGGAAATTGATTATTATTGTAGTTATCCTTCTTATTATAAGCGAATTTGTTATATACAGCGCAAGCAGTATGCGGCAGGATGCTATGAGTCTTGTTGCCAGGCAGGGTCTATGGATGTTTATTGGAATTTGTGTAGTTATTTTTATAATAAGCGTGGGTTATAATCGTCTTATAGAAGCCGCCTATCCATTATATATAATAGTTTTTCTCATGCTGATACTTGTGATAGGTTTTGGTGCCCAGCGTCTCGGCGCTCAAAGATGGTTGTCTTTTGGTTTTTTAAATATTCAGCCTTCTGAATTAGCAAAGTTTGTTCTCATACTTACACTGGCCAGATTTTTTGGCTTTGAGAAGCAAAGAATTAATCAATTTTATTTTATTTTAATATCTATAGTTATTGTTTTTTTATTCTTTGCGCTTGTTTTAAAACAACCTGATCTTGGCACGGCTTTGAGTTTTATACCCATTTTTTTTGCTATGGTTTATGTAGGTGGTTTGGGCTTGAAATATTTAATAAGTCTTTTGGCAGCCGGTGTTATTGTGAGCCCTTTTTTATGGAATATACTTAAAGGTTATCAAAAAAAGAGACTGCTCGTATTTTTAAACCCCAACATAGACCCCCTGGGAGCCGGTTATACTATTATTCAATCCAAGATAGCTATTGGCAGCGGCGGTTTATTTGGCAAAGGGTATTTGATGGGCACCCAATCACAATTGAAATTCTTACCGGAAGCTCACACTGACTTTATATTTGCGGTGATTGCCGAAGAATGGGGTTTTGTAGGCGTTTTTTTGGTTATGTTTTTATATTTTTTGTTGATTATGGAAGGGTTTAATATTGCTTATAGGTGTAAAAACAATTATTCTAAATTGCTGGCTACGGGTGTGGCAACTATGTTTGCCTTTCATTTTTTAGTAAATGTTTCAATGACTACCGGCCTTCTGCCTGTGGTGGGGCTTCCTTTGCCTTTTATAAGCTATGGGGGTTCAAATTTAATTATTAGTTTAGCCGGCATAGGTATTCTTTTGAGCATAGACAGAGGGTTGAAGAGTTGATAATCTAAGCTCTAATACCACAAAAGTGTTTCAAACACTTTTGTGGTAGAAAGTTTTGTTTTTTTAATAAGGGGTGATATAATTCAACCAAAAAAGGAATTTATAAATTAGATGCTTAAAAAAATATTATTTTTAATTCTCTTTTTTATTTGCATGGGAATAAATATATATTTTAGATTACTTCCTGCCTATTTCCCTCAATTAAAAAAAGAAGCTCAAGTGAAAACAGAAGAGAAAATCCGCCAGGATGCCTTTAAGAAAGTAGAAGAGCTTTACCCTGATTTTAACCCTTTGGCTAAGAATGAAATTGTTAAAGAGATAACAGAGACAGAAAAGAAAACAAAAAAGATTAAAGAAGAGGTTGAAGAGGAATATGAGAAGTTAAAGGATAAATTTCAAGATGATAGAGGGCAAACTTATCTTCTGGAGTTTGATTCTTATCATTGGATGCGTTATATTGAAAATATCCTTAAAAACGATCATCCCGGAGACAAGAAAGTGGGGGGCCAGAGCTATGATAGTTATATGCTTGCTCCCATGGGAACCGAGATAGTATATGCCAGATTTTCTTTTTATTTAGCTGCCTTTTTATATCGAACATTTTCTTTTTTATTTGAAAGCCTCCCCCTCACAAAATTTCTTTTTTATCTTCCCGTATTTTATGCTTTTGTATTTTTAACTCTCCTCTATTTGTTCTGCAGGTATATCTTTTCTGATTTAGCCGCCTTTTTTTGTACTCTTTTTGTGGGCTTAAGCAGACTGTTTCTTTTTAAAAGTTGTGCCGGTTGGTTTGATTATGATTCCTTGGCATTGATTTTTCCTTTAGTGATTGCGTGGTTGTTAATTTCTGCCTTGCGAAATAAAGAAAAAATTAAAAAATTGATTTTCTATTCTGTTTTAGCTTCTTTTTTTCTGGGATTATACGCTTATACCTGGGTAGGGTGGTGGTTTATTTTTATAGTGGTGGGCATTGCTTTTATTATTGGTTTAGCAAATACGTATCTTATTAATTATAAGGAAAAAGAGAAAACCAATAGAGGGGCTTTAAATTATTTGGTTTCAGGGAGCATATTCTTAGCAGGAGGAATTGCCTTCTGTATTATTGTTGCTCATATAAATCCAATTAAGTTTATTTTTGACGGCATAAAGCAAAATCTAAATTTAGGGACACCTCTTTTTTCCTCCATATGGCCCAACATCTATTACACTGTGGGGGAACTTCAAAAGGCGAATGCAGAAGCTATGGTTGAATTCTTACACGGTTCATTACCTTTTGCTCTTTCATTAATAGGAATGCTGTGGATTTATATAAAAGAAAAAAGGTCAGAAAAAAAAGATTTTTTAAATATAATGTTTTTCTGGACAATTTTTATGCTTTTTGCCTCTCTTAAAGCAAGGAGATTTGTTATATTTTTGTCCCTGCCTCTGGGGTTGTTTTTTGGCGGATTTGTTGACGAGATTGCCAAAATTATAAAAGTTAAGTTAAGTCATAATCTTAAGGGGGGCCTGATAGGGCTTATCATTTTTCTTATAGCTTCCTGCTGGATAATAGATACATTTATCAAAGAAGCATCTACGGCGGCAAATTCTATTTATCCTATAATGAATGATAGTTGGAGCGAGGCTATGACATATATTAAAAAGAATACACCCGAAAATTCTATTATTAACTCCTGGTGGGATTACGGAAATATATTTGAAACCGAAGGGAAAAGGAGGGTGATATTTGATAATCAATCTCAAAATAGACCCCTGGCTTTTTGGATGGCGCAAGTTCTTTTAAGCGCAGATGAAGAGGAGGCTATCAGGATATTGCGGATGCTGAATAATGCAAGTGATAAGACATTTGATTTACTGAATCAACATATAAAAGACCCTTTTAAGAGTATTGTGATTTTAGAAAAACTCCTGGCTTCTAATGCCGAAGATGCAAAAGATATTTTAGAAAAAGCAAAAATTCCCTCTCACTTGGTTAAAAAAATTTTAGACGGCCTTTATAAAAAACCGCCCCCTGCCTATTTTATTGTAGAAGGAAGCATGATTTTAAAAATGCCCAGCATTTCTTTTTTAGGCAACTGGAATTTTAAGAAATTATATGTAAGAAAAAATATCTATAAAAATAAGGAGGAAATCCTGGAAGGCTTAAATGAAATTTTTAACCTGACACCCGATGAAAGCAAGGATCTTTATGAAGAAGATATCTTCACCTCTCTAACTAAAGAGCCTTATGAGGGTTTATCTCAAAGGTTAAAATTTTATTCTTCTTCGGTTAAGGGAGCTAAAGGAGAGGAAAGAGGAAACATTGTTTATTTTGATAACGATTCAATTTACGATTTAAATTTGAATCAAATACTCTTTTTCTCGCCTAAGGAAAGTAAATATAAAATTCCTGAAAATGCCTTTGTTTTTAGAGAGGGCAATTTTAAAAAAATGAGTTTTAAAGATAGTAATACAGATATGTCAGTTTTGGTAATTTTGGAAGATGATAAATATAGTTCAATGTTCTTGGATGAGGAGTTAGCTAATTCTTTGTTTGTCCATTTATACTTTTTAAAAGGGAAAAAACTTAAATTTTTTGAGCCTTTTTATTCAGATGACGAAGCTTGCATTTATGTATATAGAATAAAATGGGAGGAATTTAATGAGTGAAGAAATCATTGAAGTTTCCGCAGTATTGCCTTGTTTAAACGAAGAGGACGCCATTGGCATATGTATAAAAAAAATCAAAGACGTATTTTCTAAGGAAAATATAAAGGGCGAGATTATTGTAGTCGATAATGGTTCTGCCGATAGGTCGGCGGAAATTGCTAAGAGCCTAGGAGCAAAAGTAATTTATGAACCAGTTCATGGTTACGGCGCGGCTTATCTTAGGGGAACAAAAGAGGCCAAAGGTAAATATATAATTATGGGTGACGGCGATGATACCTATGATTTTAGAGAAATTCCCAAGTTGTACAAGTTTTTAAGGCAAGATTACGATTTTGTTATTGGTTCACGTTTTAAAGGAAAGATTTTAAAAGGTGCGATGTCTTTTTCTCATCGCTATATCGGCAACCCTATTTTAACCACACTATTAAATGTTTTTTATAAGTCAAAAATTTCTGATGCCCATTCAGGATTTAGAGCTATTACTAAAAGAGCTTTGGCTAAACTAAAACTTAAGACAACGGGTATGGAGTTTGCCTCAGAGATGATTGTAGCAGCCTTAAGAGAAAATTTAAAAATAGCTGAAGTGCCCATTACTTATTATCCCCGCAAGGGAGAATCTAAACTTAGCCCGCTTTCTGATGCCTGGCGGCATGTTCGATTTATGCTTATATTCAGCCCTACTTATTTATTTTTAATTCCCGGATTAGCTTTATTTTTGGGGGGATTTTTGGTATTAATTTTCTCCGGCTGGGGGAAATTGGTTATTTTAGGCCATAGGTTTGATGTCCATGCTATGATTTTCTCAAGCATAATAGCCCTTTTAGGTTTTCAGATAATAAGTTTGGGTTTGTATGCTAAAACTTATAGTTTTTTAGAGGGATTTGAGAAGCAAGATGCATTTTTGAAGAAATTATATCATTTTTTTAATTTAGAAAAAGGCATTATTCTGGGCATATTGTTTTTTATAGCAGGAACAACAATATCTTTTTATATATTTCTTAAATGGATAAGATCTGGGTTTGGCCCTCTAAATGAAGTAAAAGCTGCATTAATAGGCCTCATCTTTATGGTTACCGGAATTCAGATAGTTTTTTCTTCTTTCTTTTTAAGTTTATTGTCGGTTAAGAAAAAATTTAATTCTTAGATAAAAGCATGCCAAAAATTTTAGTAATCAACGAACCATTTATTAAAAACTTCTGCAGGACTCAGCGCTGGGCAGCCCGCACACGAGGAAGAGTCCTAAGAGCGCCTGATTGGTTGGCTTATGCCACCGCTGTTTTGGAGAGAGAAGGATTTGAGGTAAAGCTTTACGATTTTCCGGCAATGGACTGGGATAAAAAGAAGTTAAAAGAATTGGTAAGCAAAGAAAATCCGGATTTTGTAGTTTTGGATTCCACCACTCCTTCCATCTACTCGGATATAGACTGTGCCGGAATTGTAAAGGAGGGGAGCCGGGCAAAGGTGATTATGGTTGGCCCGCATGTTTCAGCTTTACCGGAAGAGACATTAATAGAAGCGAGTGGCGTGGTAGATGTAATTGCCATAGGTGAGTATGACTATACGGTAAGGGACATTATCAAGGGATACCATAATCTCGAAAGAGTAGAAGGTATATGTTTTATGAAGGATAATAAGCCTTATCGTACGTCTCCTCGGCCATTGATTGAAAATTTAGATGAATTGCCTCCTCCCGCATGGCATCATTTAGACCTCATGAAGTATTTTGACGGAGGAAAACTCTATCCATATATAGATATAATTTCAGGCAGGGGCTGTCCTCATCAGTGCATATTCTGTCTGTGGCCGCAGGTGATGCATGGAATGAAATACCGGCTTCGTTCGCCTGGTAACGTCATAGATGAGATAAAAAATGATATCGAATTGTGCCCACAGGTTTTAAGAGGTGGTGAATTTTTCTTTGAGGATGATACATTCACCGTGCACAAACAAAGAGCAATTGAAATCTGTGATACAATTCTTTCTGAAAATCTTAAGATTAGTTTCTCTGTAAACGCAAGAGTTGACTCGGCAGACCCCGGACTTTTTAAAAAGATGAAACAGGCGGGATGCAGAGAACTTCTGGTGGGATTTGAATCAGGAAACCAGGCTATCCTCAATGGAATGAATAAGAAAATTACTCTTGAGCAATCCCGGCATTTTATGCAGCTTACTAAAAAAATTGGCCTGGAGGTGCACGGATGTTTTGTGCTGGGATTACCGGGAGAAACAATCAATTCAATAAAACAAACCATAGACTTTGCTTTGAGCCTGGATATGACTACTATTCAGTTTTCAGGAGCTGTTCCTTTCCCGGGAACCCGCTATTATGAAATTTGCAAACAGGAACATCTGCTAAAAGCCAAATCCTGGGATAGCTGGTTAGAGCACGGCGAGCAGGCCGGCGTTATAGACTATCCCGGCTTAAAGGGCGGGGAGATAAATTACTGGGTTGATCGCGGCCTTAAGAAATTCTACTTTCGCCCGAAATATATGTTTAATTTTTTGATACACACAAGGAGCCGCGCAGATTTGTATCGTAAATTAAGAGGGGCCAAAAACTTTCTCTCATATCTTTTTTCAAAATCAACCAAATCATGAAACCATTTGTTTCAGTAATAATCCCTGTAAGAAACGGCCAACATACCTTAAAAAAATGCTTAGATTCTTTAAGAAAGTTGGATTATTCTAATTTTGAAGTCATCGTGATTAATGACGGTTCAACAGATGGAACTGCACATATATTATCAGAGTACAGCGATTTTAAAATTATTTCTACCCGGGGCGTAGGTCCTTCTCGAGCGAGAAATATGGCTATAGGGCAGGCAAAAGGAGAATTTGTAGCATTCACAGACGCAGACTGTATTGTAGATAACAAGTGGTTAGATAATCTGATAGAAG